>JBCCPW010000040.1:0-13279 GCA_039024735.1 Bacteroidota bacterium | reverse complement strand
GGCCACGTTCGATTTCGGCGCCTGCCCGCGCGCACACCTGCACGGTCGCGAGGGCCTCGCCCCAGCCCGTCGCGGAAAGGGCAGCGTGCCCATCGGCCCAGAACCCGGCGCCCACGAGGGGACTGTCACCGACACGGCCCGGCCGCGTGTAGGGCGCCCCACCGGTGGAGGTGGCCGCAGCGAGCCGCCCGTCCGAATCGAGCACGACGCAGCCGACGGTTCCGCGTGGCGCCTCCCCCGCAAACGCACCGCTCGTGTGGAACCCCTCGGCCTCGCGCAGAGCCCTGAACCGCCGACGCTCGCGCTCCACGACGAGGCGCTCCGGCTCCACGTACGGCATCCCGATCTCGGCCGCGAACCGCTCGGCGCCCTCACTGACGAGAAGCCGCGCCTGTCCGTCCGCCTCGGCGAGAGCACGGGCGAGGCGGATGGGGTGAGCCACGGTCCGCACGTTCGCGACTGCGCCCCACGCCAGCGTCGGGCCCTCCATCACGCCCGCATCCAGTTGCGGCCGACCGTCGCGGTCCAGGACCGCCCCGAGACCGGCATCGAAGGCCGGGTGCGCCTCCAGCACCGCCACGGTCTCCACGGCGATCTCCATCGCGTCCCGCCCTCGCTCCGCCAGGTGGCGCGCCCTCGCGAGCGCCCGGTGGAGGCCGTCCAGGTGGGGCTCGGTCTCCTCCAGCGGAATGTCCCATGCGCCGCCGTGGACGAGCACGGCTGGCCGACTGGTAGCCATCGCCTCGGCACGGGCGGACGCTGCACTCATGGGGCTGGGATGACGGACGACCTGAACCGTCTGCCCCGGCACCGAGGCGGGAGGATCCGTGTCATCCGAAGTACCCGAAGGCATTCTCGAAGTGCTCCACCTCGGGCTCCCCCGCGCCGAAGAGAATCGCGACGACATCGAAGCGGACGGGCGAGGGGAACAGCTTGCGCTCGTGGAGCCACGCCTCGGCCACGCGCCGGATGGCGGTCTGCTTGGCCGCATCCACCGCGTCCTCGGGCCGACCGAAGCCGGTCCCGCGCCGGGCCTTGACCTCCACGAACACGATCTCGCCCCCATCGTCGGCGGGCGTGGGCTCGAACATGACAAGATCCACCTCCTCGCGCCCGAAGCGGTAGTTCCGGTCGAGCAACCGATAGCCCTTCGCCTCCAGCCGGACCGCGGCGAGGTCTTCGCCTTTCTTTCCCAGGTCGGCGGCGGTCACGAGTCGTCGGTGCGGAGGCGGGCGGCGAAGCGCACGAGCTTCTGGAGCCGCTCGGCGCGTCGTCCACTCTTGAGCAGCGGCAGCAACACCGTCGTGAACTCTTCCACGGTCTCCATCACGTCCACGAGCTTCTCGATGCGTTCCGCGAACGCCGCCTCGTTCGGCCCCTCGTCGGAAGCGTGACGCAGATCCACCGCCACGTCCGAGAGGGCGCGCTGCACCGGGGCGATCTCGCGCCGCTGCCGCTCTTCGATGATGGTCGTCGTGAGGCGCCACACGTCCTGCTCTGCCTCGAAGTAGTCCTTGCGGCTGCCCGTCCGGTGGGTCTTGCGCACGAGCCCCCAGTCCACGAGCGCGCGAAGGTTCATGTTCGCGTTCCCTCGGGAGATCGCGAGCCGCTCCATGATGGCGTCCGTGTCCAGCGGGTCCCCCTCGGCGTAGAGAAGGGCATGGATCAGCGCCATGGTGCGGTTGATGCCCCAGTGGGTCGCCATCTCGCCCCAGAGGCGGATGAACTCGTCCGCCGCCTCGCGATGGCGCTCCACGGCGGGGGCTCCGGATCCGGTTTCACTCATAACTGAAAGGAAGATACCGCCCCGTCCCCCTGTCCCGCGCGAGTCTATCTTTGGCCGCTGGTTCACCCTCTCCCTCGTGACCGTTACGCTCACGACCGACTTCGGCACGCAGGACGGATACGTCGCCGCGATGAAGGGGACGATGCTCGGGATTGCCCCAGAGATCCGCTTCGTGGATATCTCGCATCAGGTCTCACCGCAGGACGTGATGGAGGCCGCGTGGGTGCTCCGGCAGTCGGCATGGACGTTCCCCGAGGGCACGATCCACCTCGGCATCGTGGATCCGGGCGTCGGCACCTCCCGGCGTCCGCTCGCGGCCCGTTTCCACCCGGCGGGATCGGACCGGGAGCACCTGTTCGTGGGGCCGGACAACGGCCTCCTCTCGCTTCTCACCGACGGGGTCCCGCCTCGGGCCGTCGTGCTGGACCGACCGGAGTTCTGGCGGTCCGGGCGCACGAGCCGCACGTTCCACGGACGCGACGTGTTCGCGCCGGTTGCAGCTCATCTCGCCTCGGGCGTGCCGCTGCGCGACGTGGGCAGCGTGACGGAGGAACTCGCCGTGCTGCGCTGGCCGCTCCCTCGCGCCGACGAGCAGGGCGTGGAAGGCTCCATCCTGCACGTGGACCGCTTCGGCAATTGCGTGACCAACATTCCCCGCGAGACCGTGGAGGCGCACCGGGCCGACCGGCTCGTCTCGGTGTACGCCGGGAGCACCATCATTCGGGGCATCTCGGAGACGTACGCGCACGGCGCGGCGGCGGAGCCCATCGCGCTGTTCGGTAGCTCCGGCGCGTTGGAGGTCAGCGTCAACCGAGGCGACGCGGCTGAACTGCTCTCGCTGCGCCGAGGCGGCGGCGTCCGTCTCATCTTCGAGTCGCCGGAGGCGAGATCGAGACGGTTGGGACGGGCCGCATGAGCGAGACGCCTCCCGATCCCCCCGAATCTGAGGCCCTCGGTGCCGAGGCGGCCGCGGATGCCCAGGCGGCATCTCCCACCGAGGCGGACAGGGCCCCGCCGTCTGTCTCCGCGATGGATCGCATTCAGGATCCCGCGCCTGCCGATGATGAAGCGGACTTTTCCTGGCGCTGGCTCGCCGGCGTCGTGCTGGTCATCGCGGGCATCATGGGCGTGTGGCTGTGGACCCACCGCGACACCGGGCCGGACGACGACCTCCTCCGCGAGGCCGTCGCGGCGTACCGCACGTTCAGCCCGGCCGAGTTGACCAACGATCCCGACGAAGCCGCCGAGTGGGTGTTCGACAACCTCCAGGGCTGGCTCATCTTCCCGCCGGAGATCGAGGGGTTCGTCATGCTCGGCGTCGGGAGCGCCCAGTTGGCGGACGCGGTCTTCGTCCCCGCCTTCCGCTACGACGGCGCGGACAACACCACGTTCGTCGTCTTCGCCTACGATTACATCCTGCTGGACGAGGCCGCTGAGTCCGGGCGGCTGCGCCTCGCGCCCGAGGTCTACGCCCGCCTCGCGGAGCCGGAGCCGGTGGACATCCGCCGCGAGGGCGATGCGTACGTCGTGACGTGGCGGCGGCGGTCGGTCCTGTTCACGGCCGTCGCGCCGGGCGAGGAACTGGCAGAGCAGATCTCGCAGGCCGTTCGTCGGCAGGAACTTTAGCCCCCCGCCACGGCCTCTTCCGCCTCGGTACCGAGGCGGACGGGATCGGCGGCAGCGAGCGTGATGCGGAACGTGGTGCCTTCGCCCGGACGCGAGGAGACCACCTCCAGGCGTCCGCCGTGGTACTCCTCCACGATGCGCCGCGCGAGGCTCAGGCCCAGACCCCACCCGCGCCGCTTGGTCGAGAACCCCGGCTTGAAGACGAGGCGGGCCGTCGCGCGGTCCATCCCCTTTCCCGTGTCCTGCACGTCCACGATGGCGTGGTCACCCTCCCGACGGGCACGAAGCGAGATCCGGCCGCCGCCGCCCTCCATCGCGTCCAAGGCGTTCTTGAGGAGGTTCTCGATGACCCACTCGAATAGGTCGGGATTGAGCCGTGCCGCGAGGTCAGGCCCCACCTCGGTGGTCAACTCCACGGGGTCGCCGGAGGTCGGGATTCGCCGCCGCATGTAGTCCGCGACGCTCTCCAGGACGGGCGCGAGGCGGACCGGCTCCAGGTCCGGCCGCGAGCCGATCTTCTCGAACCGGTCGGCCACGCGTCGGAGGCGGTCCACGTCGGTTTCCAACTCGGACGCGATCCGGTCCGCAGGCGCGGCGTCACCGAGGCGGAGCAACTCGATCCACCCGATCATGCTGGAGAGCGGCGTCCCGAGTTGGTGCGCGGCCTCCTTCGCCATCCCGACCCACAGCATCGACTGCTCGCTCCGGCGGAGGTACGAGAAGCCGAGGTATCCCACGAGGATGAACAACCCCACGACGAGAAGCTGCACGAGGGGGAACGCCCGGATCGTCCTCGCGAGCGCGCTCTCGCCGTAATGCACGAACTGGACGTTGCCGGGCGCGAACTCGAAGCGGATCGGCGGATTCGTCTCGTCCATCTCCCGCGCCAGCGCCAGCAGTTCGGCCTGGACCACGTCGAGGCCGCGCGAGGAGTCCACTTCCACGTTCCGGGCGAAGGCGACGTAGGTGAACGCGGAGTCCGTGATGAGGGCCGGGACGGAGAAGCGTCCGGGCTGGACGATCTCGCTGAAAACAAAGTCGAGCCCCTCGCCGCCGGGCTGGTTCTCTGCCCACGTGAGCGCATCGCGCAACCGCTCGCGCCGCTCGCCCGGAGGTACGATGGCTCCTGCCGCCACCGCGCTATCGAGGGCCGCCAGTTCCGCCGCAAAGGGGTTGCCCTGCAACGAGATGCGCCCCTGAAACTCGATGGCGTTCGCCCAGAGTTGGACCGCCGCCTCGTCCTGCGCCTGGAGCCGATCCGCCAGCCGCCACGTGAACAGCAACGACGCCGCCGCGATGGCAAGCGCGAAGACGATCAGCCCCAGCTTGAGGCGGGTTCCGGTGGGGTAGGCGGGCAACGGGTTCGCAGGTCAGCGGTCGGGATCACACTTCCAGACCCCGAACGCAGAACCTAAACCTCCAGCGTCTCCTCCCGCCTCGGTCCCGTGGAGACGGTCCCGATGCGCACACCGAGGCGGTCCGACACAAACGCGAGGTAGTCCCGAGCCGCCTCCGGCAAATCGCCCACCGCCTCGGCGCCGGTCACGTCGCCGAAGCCCGGGAGCGTCTCGTAGACCGGCTCCACCCGAGAAAGCGTCTCCAGATCGGTCGGGAAGCGGTCCGTGAGCTTGTCACCGAGGCGGTACTGCGTGCAGACCTGGAGTTCGTCGAGCCCCGCGAGCACGTCGAGCTTGGTGATGGCGAGTTCGGTGAAGCCGTTGATGCGCGTCGCGTAGGCGAGCGCCACGAGGTCCAGCCAACCACAGCGCCGGGGGCGGCCGGTCGTCGCGCCGAACTCATGGCCGGTCTGGCGCAGTTGCTCCCCGAGGTCGTCGGTCAGTTCGGTCGGGAAGGGGCCGTTGCCGACTCGCGTGCTGTACGCCTTCACGATGCCGATCACGCGGTCCACGCTCGTTGGCGGGATGCCCAGACCGGTGCAGCAACCGCCTGCCGTCGGGTGGCTGGAGGTCACAAAGGGGTACGTCCCGTGGTCCACGTCCAGCAGCGATCCCTGGGCGCCCTCTGCGAGGATTGTCTTGCCGTCCGCGAGGGCGTTGTGCAGGAGCGCCGTCGTGTCGGTCACGAACGGGTCGATGCGGCGGTCGAAGTCGACGTAGTCCTCCACCATCGCGTCCACGTCGATCTCGTCGGCACCGTAGACCTTCCCGAGGAGATCGTTCTTCTCTTCCAGCGCCGAGCGCAGCTTCGCGCGAAGGCTGTCGCGATCCAGAAGGTCCACCACGCGGATGCCGTTCCGCGCGAACTTGTCCACGTACGCCGGGCCGATACCTCGGCCGGTCGTCCCGATGGCGCCCGCATCGCGGTAGCGCTCCTTGGCCTCATCGAGCCGCTTGTGGTACGGCATGATGAGATGCGCCGTATGCGAGATGTGGAGCCGCCCTTCCACCTGAAAGCCGAGGGCCTCCACCTGGCGGATCTCGTCCATCAGCGCGACGGGGTCAATGACGACGCCGTTGCCTATGACGCACTGGACCCCCTCGTGGAAAATGCCGCTGGGGATGAGGTGGAGCACGAACTCCTGATCGGCCCACTTGATGGTGTGACCGGCGTTGGCGCCGCCCTGGTAACGGGCGACGATGTCCACCTCGGGCGCGAGGAGGTCAACGACTTTGCCTTTGCCTTCGTCGCCCCACTGGGCGCCGATGACGATGGTGGCGGGCATGAACGAAAGGGATGGGGGATGCGGCGTAGGGATGAGGAGGCGTCCGCCTCGGTCCCCGGAGGCCTTATCCCTCGAACGAGGCGACGGCGGCGGGCTCGGAGTCGTGGAGGGTGAAGACCCCCAGCAGCTTCGTCACGTCCAGCAGTTGGTGGACGCGCGGGTGGACGTTCGCGAGGACGAGGTGACCGTCGGCGTTGTGGACCGTCGTGAGGGCGCCGATGAGCATGCCGAGGCCGGAGGAGTTCATCCGCTCCACCCCGGCGAGGTCCACGACGAAGCGCGTCTGGCCCTCGGCGCGGCGCTCGCGGATGCGCTCCATGAGCACGGTGCCGTCGGGGCCGCCCATGGCGTCGCCTTCGAGGGCGACAACGGCGACGCCGTCGTGATCGGTGACGTGGATCTGCATGGGAGACAGGCGGTTGGGAGAGCAGGAACCGGAGCCACACCGAGGCGGCGGGCACCCGAACCTACGGCTTCGGATCGCTCCAGGTCCTCCCGCCTCGGTGTCTCCGTGGAGGCCACCGAGGCGGGAGACGCGGCACTAGCTCGTGGCCGTCCGCAGACGCGGCACGCCGGAGCCGTACTTCTGCCGCAGCAGCACCACAATCGGGCTGGCCACGAACACCGACGAGTACGTCCCGATGGCGATCCCGAAGATGAGCGCCAGCGAGAAGCCCTGGAGCACCTCGCCGCCGAAGAGGAACAGGATCAGCACCACGATCATCGTCGTCACCGAGGTGAGGATGGTCCGCGAGAGCGTCGAGTTGATCGAGCGGTTGACGACCGTCTCGAAGGGCTCCGTCTTGAACAGGTTGGCGAACTCCCGGATGCGGTCGAACACGACCACGGTGTCGTTGATGGAGTAGCCCACGATGGTCAGCAACGCCGCGATGAGCGCCTGGTCCACCATCATCGTGACCGGCGTCAGGTCGTGGACGAGGGCGAAGAGCCCCAGCACGATGATGACGTCGTGCGTGAGCGCCGCGACGGCGCCCAGCGAGTACCGCCAGTCGAACCGGATGAAGATGTAGAGCAGGATGACGCCCAGCGAGCCGAAGACGGCGTAGAGCGCCCCACGCTGGAGGTCTTCCGCGAAGCGCGGCCCGACCGCATCGGTGCGGATGTCGTCCGGGTTGGAGCCCGGGAAGGCCTCGGAGAGGGCGGACTTGACCTGCTGCGTGACTTCGCTCGCGTCGCCAGTGTCGGTCGAGGTGCGGACGAGGAGTTCAGTCGGGTCACCGTACTCCTTCACCTCGGTGCCGCTACCGAGAGCAGCGTCAAGGACGGGACGGGCCTCGCTCGGCGGGATCGGCTCGGTGGTCTGGACGACGATCTCAGTGCCGCCCTTGAAGTCGATGCCTGCCTCCAGTCCCGGGTAGAACAGGGACGCGATCGCGATGATGAAGAGCGTGCTCGAGATGACGAGCCCCAGCTTCCGCTTGCTCCAGAAGTCGAACTGGGTGTTTTCGAAAATGCGCATGGGTTCAGTAGGTAGTGGGTACGAGGGAGTGGACGGGCGCGAGGCCGGGCGAACCCGATCCTCGCGCGCCCGGTACCCTTACCCGAAAGCGACCTTGAGGCCGCGTCCCTGGACGAGGTAGTCGAGGAGGAGGCGGGTGATGACGAGGGCCGTGAAGAGGCTCGTCACGATGCCCGCCATGAGCGTGACCGCGAAGCCCTGGATCGGCCCGAGACCGAACGAGAACAGGATCACGCCGATGAGGAACGTGGTGATGTTGGCGTCCGCGATGGCCGAGAGGGCCTTCTCGAAGCCCCCCTGTACCGCCGCTTTGTGCGTCTTCCCGCTCGCCATCTCCTCGCGGATGCGTTCAAAGATGAGCACGTTGGCGTCCACGGCCATACCGATGGTGAGCACGATGCCCGCCATGCCCGGCAGAGTGAGCGTCGCGCCGAACCCGGCCAGGATGCCGAAGATGAACAGCACGTTCAACACGAGCGCGACGCCCGCGACGAGACCCGCTGTCCGGTAGAAGAAGGCCATGAACACCACCACCAGCCCGAAGCCGATCAGGAGCGAGGTCGTGCCCGCCCGGACGGCCTTCGCACCGAGGCTTGGACCAACCGTCCGCTCCTCGATGATGTTCACCGGGGCCGGGAGCGCACCGCTCTTGAGCACCGTCACGATGTCCTCCATCTCGGACCGCGAGATGCCATTGATGGACGTCCGGCCACCGTTGATCGGCCCTTCGATGACCGGCCACGTGTAGAGGAGATCGTCCAGCACGATGGCGACGGGCCTGCCGACGTTCGCGCCGGTCAGCTGCGCCCAGCGCGTGGCGCCATCGGCGTTCATGGAGAGGGAAACGAGCGGGGCGTTGGTGAACGGATCGAAGTCCGGACCGGCGTCCGTGATCACGTCGCCCTCCAACTCCACGCGAGAGTTCACCGCGAGGACCCAGTACGACTCGTCGTCGTCTTCGAGTCCTTCCACCTCGCGGGCGGAGAAGAGCAATTCGATGTTGTTCGGGATCAACCGCTGCACGTCTGGCCGCTTGAGGATGTCCGCGACGGCCGCCGTGTCTCGCACGGCGACCTGTCCGAAGTACGGCACCACCTGGCCCGGTTGGATGAGGAGCAGTTCCGAGAGCCGCCGCTCGCCGGAGGGCGTCTCCTCGGCTGATGTCTCAGCCTGCGCGAGCGCGGCCACGTCCAGCTCGGCCGTCGTGTCCGCCTCGGTGGCGTCCTCCGCAGCCGCCACCGAGGTGGTGTCGGTCGCGACGGCGTCCTGGCCCGCCTCGGTGGTGTCGGCGGCCGCCTCGTCCACGCCTTCGTCCACGTAGGCGACGATGGTTTGGGCGAGTTGCGCCACCTCAGACGGGTCCGGCATGAGGCGGAACTCCAGCTTCGCCGTGCCTCGGAGGAGGTTGCGGACACGCTGCTCTTCCGTCACGCCGGGCATCTCCACCACGATGCGGTTCGAGCCCTGCTGCTGAATGGACGGCTCAGTGACACCGTAGCGGTCCACGCGCTGACGGACGATCTGCGTCGCGCGGGTGACCGCCTCGGAGAGCTCGGTGCGGAGAACAGCCGCCACCTCGTCGTTTGAGGAACGCGCGTTGATGTCGTCCGAGGCGCCTCGGAAGTAGCGTGCGAGGCGCGTGTCCGGGCGCACCTCTTCGACGGCGTCCACGAAGAGATCGACGAAGTTCGCGCGGCTCTCGACGGACCGTTCCGCCGCGAGGCGGAGGGCCTCGTCGAAGGTGTCGTCGTTTCGGCCCTGGGCCAGTTCGCGGATGAGAGTCGGCGCGCCGATTTCGAGGGTGACGTTCATGCCACCCTGGAGGTCGAGGCCGAGGTTGAGGGACCGCTCGCGGGTCTTCTGGAGGTCGTCGTAGTTGGCCTCGCGGAAGGCTTCCTGCTCGGATTCGGGCAGCGCTGCGATCTCCCGCTCGTTCAGCGTGTGCTGGACGGTCGGGAAGAGGTAATACAGCGACAGGAGCAGGAAGGCAGCGACGGCGAAGATTTTGAATCCGTTGCCTTGCATGGGAATGGGGGCGCCTCGCTCGTGTGGCGAGGACGCGGAATACGTGTCGGGATCACCGCGCGACCACTCGCGCGGCAGGAACGTGTCGGGGTCGGTGGCGGGCGGACCGCCAGCGGCGGGGCCTAGGGGCCTCGGGCGCCGTGGGCGCGAGGCCGCTCACTGCGCGGCACGTCCGGCGGCACCGGATGCACAACGGCCGTGGCCGCGTTCGCGCGTGTCAGAGCAGGCGAGCGGGCAAGCGTGGCGCTGAGCGCCCGGCCGGACGGTGTGGCCGCCGGACCAGTGGGGGCAGGCGTCGCCTGCGGCGCGGGGATCTCAGTCGCGAGCCAGAGGGCATCGCCCACGAGGCGGGCGCGCACGTCGGCGGCATCCTGGCCGGTGGCGTACGCATATGCCTGCACGAAGGCCGCGAGCGGATCGGCGGCGTGACGCGAGGCGTCGAGCGCGCTCTGGACCGCCTCGGCGTGACCGAGAGCCTCCGCGAGACGGGCCGCGGTGGTGTCCTTCGCCTCGGCCGCAGGCACGAGGGGCCCGAGCAGCCCGGCGAGCGCCAGGCCGACCACAAGGCGGCAGAACACGGGGGAGCGGAGGACCGTCACGGCGCGGAAGGTACGGAGGCCGCACACCGGGCTAGGGAGACCGGGGTGCCTCTTCACGGGCCCTCCATCGCGAGGATTCCTCCGCCTCGGTGCCGAGGCGGACCGATGCCCGCTCAACCCGTCACCGAGGCGGGCGGGAGTCACGGCGTCGGAACGCCTCGGTGACACGACGCAGGACCCACCCGGGACAAACGGCGCAGGGACGACTCGGCACCGAGACGGCGAAAGACCTACCCGGGACAAACGCCGTGGGGGCGACTCGGCGAGTCGCCCCTACGGAAATCGCCCACGGGCGATCAGAAACGGACGGACATGTCTACGACTGCGCCAGATAGCTCCGGTAGCGGCGGTCCACCTCGTCCCAGTTGATGACGTTCCACCACGCCTCCACGTAGTCCGGGCGGCGGTTCTGGTAGTTCAGGTAGTACGCGTGCTCCCACACGTCGATGCCAAGGAGCGGCTTGTCGCCGTGCATCACGGGGTTGTCCTGGTTCGGCATCCCGTGGATGTGGAGGCGTCCCTCGTCGTTGATTGCGAGCCAGGCCCACCCGCTGCCGAACTGGCCCTTCGCGGCGGCAGAGAACGCCTCCTTGAAGGCGTCGAACGAGCCGAAGTGCTCGTCGATGGCCGCCGCGAGGTCGCCGGTCGGAGCGCCGCCGCCGCTGGGGCTCATCGTGGTCCAGAAGATGCCGTGGTTGAGGAAGCCGCCGCCGTTGTTGCGGACAGCCGTCTGCTTGTCTTCCGGGAGCGCGTCGAGGCTCGCGAGGGTCTCCTCGATGGGACGGTCCGCCCACTCGGTGCCGTCGAGGACCGCGTTGAGTTTGTTCGTGTAGCCCTGGTGGTGCTTGGAGTGATGGATTTCCATCGTCCGCGCGTCGATGTGCGGCTCCAGCGCGTCGTAGGCGTAGGGGAGGTCGGGAAGGGTGAAGGCCATGGGTCAGAGGGGGAAGAGAGGGATCGGGTTTGGTACCCTCGCCCTCGCGTGGCGTTTCCGTCTCCGGCCGGATCCACCCGGTCTCCGCCTCGGTCCCGAGGCGGACCGGATCAGCTGCCCTCCGCCCCAATCGACGCCACCACATCGCCCATGAGATGCGTCAGCTTCGGCTCCGCCTCGGCGGCGGCCGCGAGCACGTCCGCGATGGAGACCGGCTCCAGCGCATCCGGGAAGCACTCGTCTGTGATGACGGAGATCGCGAGGCACCGCATGCCCATGTGCTGCGCGACGATCACCTCGGGAACGGTGCTCATCCCGACGGCATCCGCGCCGATGGTGCGAAGGAATCGGTACTCCGCCCGTGTCTCCAGGTTGGGGCCTTCGACGGCCACGTAGACGCCTTGCTGAAGCCGGATGCCGCGCTCCAGCGCTG
The DNA here is from genome assembly GCA_039024735.1 of Bacteroidota bacterium. GTDB lineage: Bacteria > Bacteroidota > Rhodothermia > Rhodothermales > Rubricoccaceae > Rubricoccus. The sequence goes on along the minus strand of JBCCPW010000040.1, from coordinate 1,713 downwards.
CCGCCTCGGCGATCTCGCGGAGGTCGAGATCGTAAGGCTCGCTCATGTCTGGGAAGCGCGGACCCCAAGCATCCACGTTGGGGCCGGTGAGCGGATTGACGCCCTGGAGGTTGATGTGGTCCGTGAGGAGCATCAGGTCCGCCCGGCGGAAGAGGGGGTTCATCCCGCCTGCCGCGTTCGAGATCAGCAGCGTGTCCACGCCCAACGCCTGCATCACCCGGACGGGGCGCGTGATCTCCTGCGCTGTGTAGCCTTCGTAGAGGTGGAAGCGGCCTTGCATCGCGAGGACAGGCACGCCCCGGAGCGTCCCGTGGATCAGCCGCCCGACGTGGCTCTCGACGGTCGAGAGCGGCATCTCGGGGATCTCGTCGTAGCGGACGGACGCCGTCTCGTCGATCTCTTCGGCGAGCTTCCCGAGGCCGGTGCCCAGGATCAGCCCGATCCGGGCGGGCGCGTCACCGAGGCGGGCCCTGAGGGCGTCGGCGGCGGTGTGGACGGGGCGCGTGAGGTCGGCGGCGGTCATGCGGAGCGGGGCGAGCAGAGAGGCGGCGGGGCCTCGCGCGAGGGAGTTGCCCCGGGACCTTCCCGAGGCGGACGAGAGTGGCGGGACGCGATCAGTCCATGTCCTCCATGATCCGCCGGACCGCCTCCTGGTGCTGGTCCTTGGACTCGGGGTCGTCGGACTCGCCCGTGACGAGCGAGCGGAGGCTCCAGCCTCCTGGGCTCTCGGAGGCCGAGGGGGCCGCCGGGGGCGTGTCGGGGAAGGCTCCAGGCGAGGTCCAGTTGGGTGTCGCGGTCGGCGGAGCGGGTGGCTCCGAGGCGGGCGGCTGTGCCTCAGGAGGCGCGGGAGCGGACGGTGGGGCGGATGTGTCGGCGGGCGGCGGCGGTCCCACGGCCGGGGCAGGCGGCCACACGCGGGGGGCCATGCGCGGGCCGTCGGTGTCGGGCCACGGGCTCCGGGGCAGGCGCGGCTTGTCGCCCTCGGGCTCCGAGGCGGTGGGCACCGCCTCGGTCGCATCGGCCTCGGGAGCCGGGGCCGTGGAGGGCGTCGGTTCTGCGCTCGCCCCCTCCTCCCAGCCCTCGGGGGCAGGCTCCGCTGCCGAGAGAGGCTCGGCGATGGGCTCCGGGGCTGTTGCCTCCGCGCTCGCCTCGGGTACGGCAGGCGGCGGGTCGGTAGCGATCTCCGCCTCGGTGGTGTCGGGTGCCATCGGCTCCTCGGGCACCGAGGCGGGAGCGGGACGGTCCGTCGCCTCGGGTGTGGCGGCCTCGGAGATGGGCGCTTCCTCCGTATCCGTCGCGGCCTCCTCCGGCTCGGGCGTCTCCATCGGGGGCGCGTCCGCCTCGGTCGCGAGGTCAGGCACTGGAGCCACGACTTCCGGGTCACCGGTGGGCTCGGCCTCGTCCGCCTCGGGCGCAGCCTCCGCGAGAGCCGGGGGCGGCGCAGGCAGCGTCCGCTCCTCCGCCGAGCGGTCGGGCGCGACGAGCTTGATGAAGCCGACCGGATCTTCGCCCTGGAACTGGGCCAGCATCTCCAACTCGGACATCAGGAAGCTCCGCAGCCGAGCCGCCACCTCGTTCTGCCGGTTCGTGAGGTGCGAGAGATCCTGCCGGAGGCCGTAGCGCTCCTGCTCGGCCTCCTGGATGATCCGCTGGGCGCGAAGCTCGGCCTCCTCCACGATGAGGCGCGCCTTCCGGTCGGCGGCCTCCTCGGTG
>JBCCPW010000039.1:0-13280 GCA_039024735.1 Bacteroidota bacterium | reverse complement strand
CGGACGGTGGACTTGACGTAGTCGCCGTCCCAGGCGGGCTGGGCGAGGCAGACGAGGGCGGGTTTGTCGGACATCGGAGGGGCGGGAGCGTCCGCCTCGGTGGTTCCGTGGGCGGACCGAGGCGGGCAGGGCTAGCGGCTGAACTCGAAGCGTGCGAGGCGCTTGGCGAGGCGACGGAGACGGCTCCGGCGGCGCGGCAGGTCGCCGACGAGCCCTTCGAGGTGGGCGGGCTGCGTGCCGGTCAGCACGAGCTGCGGGGCGTGTCCGGCGGCGCGTTCGAGGGCCTCGGCGGTGTGGGCGTCGGCGGTGGCCCAGGAGCGCGAGGCGCGGGCGGTGAGGAGCACGAGGTCGGCGTGGGCGAGGAGGCCGACGGGCAGCGGGGCGTCCAGCACGGGCGGCAGTTCCAGGACGGTGACCTCAGCGCCAGAGGGGCCCGCGAGCGCGGCGAGGGTGCCCGCCTCGGGGAAGGCATCGTCCACTCGGTAGGGCGTGGCGCCGCCCTCAGAATGGGGCGCGAGGTAGCGGACGGTCCGGCCTCGCGCGGCGAGCCGCTCCGCCAGCCGCGAGGCCACGAACCCGGCGTCCTCCCCGGCCTGCCCGCTCGCGACGGCCACGAACTGTGGACCCTCAGCAGCGCGGAGAGCGAGGGAGACGGTGCGGAGGAACTGAGCATCGAGCGGCTTCAGGAGCGCGGGACTGGCCGGAGCGGTTGGGAAGGCCCCGGCGAGGGGGAGGCCCGAGACCTCTGCGGCGCGCTCGGGCGTGCGCATGGACTGGTCCAGCACCTCAATGGCGAGGACACTGCCCGTGCAGAGCACCAGTCCGGCGAGGAACGCCACGGCCACGAGCAACGGGCGCTTGGAGGACTCCGGTCGGGCGGGGCGCTGCGGCGGCGCGATCACGTCCAGGTTGGCGGCCCGCGCGATGCTCTGCTGCCGCATCCGCGCGAGGTTGAGGCTGTGGAGCATCTCCATGTAGGTGCCCTCGGCGATGTCCACCTCGCGGTTGAGGCTGTTGAGTGTGGAGCCGAGCGGCGCGAAGACATCGTAGACGCGCTGGTACTCGTCGCGGCGCTGGCGGAGGACGGCGAGGCGAGCGCGGCGCTCGGTGACCTGCGTCGCGTGGGTGAGCCAGGCGCCGGTGAGGGCGCTGCGCGAGACGCCCTGCTCGGAGTGGCTGAGCGTGTGGAGGCCGCGCACGGTCCCGTCCAACACGGAGCGGAGGGAGTCCACCTCGGCCTGTGCGGCGGTGTCGGGCGTGCCGAGGGCCTCGGCGCGGGTGGCCCGAGCGGTGGCGGCGGAGAGGGCGCGGCGCTGCTGCGCGACGGCGTCGCTCTGGGTCAGGACGGCCTCGCGCTCGCTCAGGCGACGCTCGGTGTCGCGGAGGGCATCCTCCGAGGCGGCGAGCGCCATCTCCTCCTGTTGCACCTCGTGGTCCAGGCTCTCCTTCTGCGAGGCGACGTACTTGGTCTGCTCGTAGTAGTTGATGATCCGGTTCTGCACGCCGAACTCGCGCGTTCCGGCGACGGCCCGGCGCAGCGCGCTGTCCGCAAGGGCGGTCTGCTCCTCGAAGAACTCCACGACGCCGCCGGTCTGGCGCGTCTTCATGTCGCGAAACTCGCGGACCACGTCGTCCAGGAGAAGCTGGAGCGTGAGCTGCGCGAGGGCAGGATCTGGCGCGGCATAGCGGACCTCGACCATGTCCGAGCTTCCGACGCGTGCCGCGTGGATGCCCTCTTGAAGCGTGTTCACGTTGAACGGCGAGGGGTCCACGTAGAGCGCGGCGTAGACCGGGCTGCCGACATCCTCCGCCTCTGCGCCGAGGCGGGCGGGGTTGGAGACGCGCAGCACGGGCACGTCGGTGGGCTCCTCCAGGCGGAGGCGACCGTCGGAGCGGCGCGCGATGAGCTCCAGTGCGACGCGCTCGACCGTCTCGCGGCTCTTGATGAGCTGGATGAGGTTGTCGAAGGCGGTCTGCGTGGTGAGGTAGTCCACGCGCGAGCCGTTCTCGGAGTCGATGGAGTAGCCGGAGACGAAACCGGTGTAGAGCGTGGTGCTGGCGACGTACTCGCGCGGGAGGTCGCGCGTGAACCAGAAAGCGGCGGCGGCGAGGACGACCGGGACAGCCGTGAGCAGGAGCGCGTGCCGCCGGAGGAGGCGGAGGAACTGGACGAGCGTCATCGGGCCGAGGGGCTGTCCGTCTCCGCGAGAGAGGCGGTGAGGGTGGAGAGCGCGCCGCCCGCGAGGCGGTCGAGTTGGCCGTAGGCTGTGAGGTAGTCCGTCCGCGCGGTCTCGTAGGCAGCCTGCGCCTCGGCGGCGATCTGGTCCACCCGCGCGAGTTCGCCCACGGCCACGTCGCCCTGCACGAACTCGGCCTCGGCCATGAGCCGGTGAGTCCGTGCCGATTCCATCCCGCCGGAGCGGACGCCGACGAGCCGGTACGCCAACTCGGTCTTGCGGTAGAGCGCGATGACGACGAGGTCCAGCTCTTCATCGGCCTCGGCGCGGCGGGCCTCGGCCTGTGCGAGCTGTGCCTCGGCCTGGCGGGCCTCGTGGCGACGCCCGATCACGTCGTAGAGCGAGACGCGGACGTTGACGCCGACCGTCGCGCCGACGGCCAGTTGGTCCACGAGTTCATTGCCGTAGGAGCCCGCCGTCGCGCCGACGTTGATGCCGAGGTTGTCGGTCCAGGCGCTGCGGGTGCGGCGGACGTAGGCCGCGTTTTTCGCGACGGTGGCGTCGGCGTAGCGGATCGCGGGGGACTGGCGGTGGACGGCGTCGAGGACGGTGTCCAGCGAGGGGAGCGAGGGGAGGCCATCGGGCTGCGCCGTGGCCGGGGTGGCACAGGCGAGCGCGAGGGCGAGGAGTACGAGGCGAGGCATGGGAGTGGTTGGCTGACCGCTCGCAACGTCCGGCTTCCTCTCGCTCCCGCCGCCCGGCGTTCGACGAACGCGCCCCAGGCTTCGACGAACGCCAGCTCCTCCCGCCTCGGCGCCGAGGTGGGCCGGTCTGTGCGTGCCGAGGACGGCTGCGATTCTCCCTCAGTCTGCCGCCCCCGCGATAGGAAGAAGCACATCACTCCGCGACAACTACCGGCTCTCATCCCGTCATTCTCGCGAAGGCGGGAATCCATGCGTACCTCAACCAGAACGAGAGGACAGACACGTCCTCGAACGTCCCATTCGAACGCGAAGCAACCAGCCGTTGAAGCTCGCACTGTCCCCGTGCGGGTCCCCGCCTTCGCGGGGACGACGTTGTGAGGGGAGCGCCAAGACGGACGACTCCTTCCGCCTCGGTACCGAGGCGGGGTGGCTTCGTAAACCAAAGGACGCGGGCGACGGCCTCGTCTGCCGCCGCCCGCGCGGGCGCGCCAGGATCCAGCGTGTGGTGCCGCTGGATCGGCCGGAGGTCGTGGTGTCCGGTGGCGCGCGTCTCGGAGGTCAGCCAACCTCCCGAGACCGAGGCGCGAACGCGCTATACGTTCTCGCTTTGGAAGAGCGCGGGGACGGTCCGCGCGATCAGGCGGAGGTCGAAGCCGAGGCCGTGGCGCTCGGCGTAGGTGTTATCCAGCGCGATGCGCTCTTCGGGCGAGACCTCGCCGGTGCCGCGCTGCGTGACCTGCCAGAGGCCAGTCAGCCCGGCGGGCGCCATCCATCGTGCGACCGCATCGTCGGCGGTGAGCTGCTCGGCCTCGTAGAGCGGCAGCGGCCGGTTGCCGACGAGCGACATCTCGCCGCGAAGCACGTTGACCAGTTGCGGCAGCTCGTCGATGCTGGTGTTGCGGAGGAAGCGTCCGACCCGCGTGATGCGGGGGTCGTTCTGGAGCTTGAAGAAGGCGGGTCCGGCGGACTGGCGGCGGCGGTGCTCCGCCTCGCAGATCATCTCGCCGCCGTCGCCGACGAGGAGCGGGGAGCAGGCGACTCCCTCCGCCTCGGCACCGAGGCGGGCACACTCGGGACAGCCCTCGGGCTGCGGCTCGGTCTCAGCGGCATACTGGTTGAGGTGTGCGAAGTCCTTCAGCCGTTGGTCCGCGTCGGGATACATCGTGCGGAACTTGAAGAGCCGGAACCGCCGGTAGCCCGCGCCGACGCGCCACGAGGCGTAGAACACGGGGCCCTCGGACTCCAGGCGGATCGCAAGCGCGGCGAGCAGGAGCACGGGCGAGAGAACGAGGAGGGCGCCAGCGCTGGCGGCGATGTCGAACGCGCGCTTGGCGAGGCTGGGGCGGGGCGAGGGCATGGCGGTGGGTGCAGGCACCCGTGGTGGGTTAGCGCTGGAAGAGGTGGGAGGCGTCGCGGTGACCGGGGAGGTCGCGGTACCAGTCGGGCGAGACAGCGCCGCCAGAGCGGGCCCAAGGCACGAACTGGCGGTGTCCGGCATCAAGTGGGGCGCGCTCCAGGGGGTAGGCGAAGGTCTCCGGGAGGTGGAGTGCCCAGGGCAGGCCCTCAGCAGTGACGTAGGCGCGGCCTCGCGCAGGATCTGTGGCGTCGGCGGAGGTGCCGAAGAGGGAAGCGTCGGCGCGGTCGGTAGGCATCCGGCCGGGGAGGTGGACCTCGCGGCCCCGCTCGCCATCCACGACGAGGAAGAGGTCGAGCGCGTCCAGCGCGAGCGTTTCGAGCGCGACGGGCGTGTTCAGTTCGATACGGACGGTCAGGCGGCCGGGCTCCACGCGTGGCGCCTCGGCCTCGGTGTTGACGAAGTAGCCGCCGGGCCGCTGCACGAGCGCATAGGCATCGTCGAAGAGAGGGATCACGGCGGACCCGCTACCGCTCTCCACGCCTCGCGAGGTGAGAGCGAACACGCCCCGGTCCAGCCTCGCGCCCGTGACTGATTGCACCGTGCCGGGCGCGATGGGCAGCGCGAGCGCGAGTCCGTTCCGGTACCCCGCGCCGATGGCCTGCACGGCGATCTCCACGTCCAGACGCGTCGCGCGGTTCTGCGCGTCCAACCCGACGGTCAGGTGGTAGTCGGCGACGAGGTCGTTGAAATCGTAATCGCCGCGGGCAGGCCAGAGGTCCTCGAAGGCGACGGAGCCGGTGGCGCCCTCGGCGGGCAGGTGGAGTTCGCCCGAGACACCCGGGTCGTACGGGTCGGCGTCGAGGCCGTTGAGGACGCCGTCGCCGTCCACGTCCGCCTCGGGATCGCTCGCGGGGTCGGTGACGATGGGCACGGCCTCCGTTTCGATGGCCTCGACGGGGTTGGACGAGACGTAGAAGACGGCGTCGTTGAAGTCCTGGTCGCAGCGGAACGGGATGTCGTCGCGGCGGACGTCCTCGAAGGCGAGCAGCAGCAACTCGCGCTCGGCGTCGCGCAGGAGCACGTTGTGCTGGCGGAGCGAAGCGTCGGGCTCGGGGTTGAAGACCGGGTTCGAAAAGACAAGGTGGTAGCCATTCCCTACGTCGCGCCCGGTCCACCCGTTGGCGACGAGGAACCAGCCGATGCCCGTCCCGGCGGGGAAGCGCCCGAGGCGGACCTTGTCGCCCGCGACGAGCCCGCCGCCGCTGCCGCTGAACGACACGTTGGGGAAGATCACCGTCCGGGTGTCGATCTCCTCGGCAGACTGTGGTGGGGTGGAGGCGTCATAGGTGTAGTAGCCGAGCGCGTTGCGCCAGCCGGCGCCCTCGTGGACGAATGTGACCCACACGTCCGCCTCTTCAGTCAGGATCACGTCGGTCGCGTTGCCCTCCGCGAGGTACTCCGGGTGTGCGGTCGGGACCGGGGCGTTCTCGGGAAGGCTCGCGTTGAGCGTCGCGAGGAGCCCTGCGTTGATGAGGTCGCGGTCGGGCGTGAGGTAGTCGGGCACGCCGCGCGAGTCCCAGCCGCCGAGCGTGGCGAAGCCAGACGACTTCCGCGAGGCAGGCGCGATGGAGGGGCCGGTCGCGCGGGCGGGCGGCGTGCCGCCGAGTCGCACGTCGGCACGGTCGCCGGTGATCGCGAGGGCAACTTTGGAGGGCAGGCCGAGGTAGCGGGGTTGCGCGAGGAGCGAGTCCTGGTCGGTGGGCAGCGCGAGGGTGAGGCGCAGCGCGCCATCGCGGCCGGTCACGCCTGTGGCGAGGCGCCCGCCGTCGGGGTCAGCGAAATCGACGGGGACGCCCGCCAGGGGGGCGCCGGTGGCGTCCGCTGCCTGGAGCGTCACGTCCACGGCGCGCGTGGTGGCGTAGGTGAAGCCCTCGGGCGTGCGGAGATCGTCCAGCGTCTCGCCGCTGCCTTCCGGCATGGGCGAGGTGGCGTCGCACCCGAAGAGGGCCAGGAGGCCGACGAGGAGACAGAAGGCGGAGATAGAGCGGTCGAGCAGCATGGCGGGGCGGGGGGCACGGGTCGCCTCGGTGCGACCAGCGACCGCAGAATCCCGCGCGCTCCTTCCCGTCCCGCCTGCGCTTCGACGAACAGTGGGTTCTCTCGACGAACGCCCCGACCTCCTTCGACGAACGCTCGTGATTCCGTCCGCCTCGGTGCCGAGGCGGGGGGAGCCAGCGCTACCCGATCCGGCGGAACAGGTTGGCGATCCGCGCCATCAACTCCTCCGGGTTGAACGGCTTCGCGACGAAGTCGTCCGCGCCGAGGCGGAGACAGCGGATCCGGTCCGCACTCGTGTCACTGCCCGAGAGGATCAGCAGTGGCAGTCGCTCCGTCCGCTCGTCCGCGCGGAGGGCCTCCGTGAACGCGAACCCGTCCAGCCGAGGCATCATCAGGTCGGCCACGACGAGGTCCACGCTGCCGCCTCGTGCCCGCTCCAGCGCCGCCGCTCCGTCCGGCGCCGTCGCGACGGTGTACTCCGCCCCGATGGCGCGTTCCAGGAAGGCGAGCATGACGGGGTCGTCATCGACGACGAGAACAGTGCGAGAGTCGGCCATGGGACGAGAGGTTTGAACTCTAGTTTACGCCCAACCTGCCGATCCTAGGGAGGTCCTGCCACACCCTCATGCCGCGCCGCGATCCCAGCCTCCTCTACGAAGTGTCGCTCGCGGTGGGCGCGTCGCTGGAGCCGGTGGAGGCCGCGCGCATCTTCGGCGAGGCGCTGGTGGAGCATCTGGGTCTGGCCGGGGTGCGCATCTGGGTTCGCGAGGGCGCGCGCGATCTCTACACCCACGGTCCCCAGGTCCCGACGGAGATTCTGGAGGCGTCCCGGGAGGGTCCGGCCGTGGAGGGCGATGTGCTCGCGTTTCCGCTCCGCGAGGTCGGCGCGCTGGGACTCCGGTGTCACCATCCGTTCGACGAGGAGGAGGCCGAAGCGTTCGGCCGCGTCGTGGACACCTTCGCGGTCTGCCTGCGCGGCGCCCTCGCGCACGAGCGACTCCAACAGGAGATCGAGGACCGCACGAGTGCCGAGGCCGCGAGCCGGATCGCGCGCGAACGGATGGTGGCTCTGCTCCGTGCCAACCCCAACGCGACGCTCGTCGAGACGGCGGACCGCCGCGTGATGCTCGCCAACCAGGCCTTCTGCGACCTCTTCGGCATCCCGGTACCACCCGAGGCGCTCGTCGGAGCGGACTGCGCCGCGGCAGCTGAGGATACCGCCGCCCTCTTCGCCGATCCACAGGCATTCCTGGATGGCATCGACGCCGTACTCGCCGCTCGCGAGACCGTCACCGGCGAGGTCCTCGCGCTCGCCGACGGCCGCGTGCTGGAGCGCGACTACGTCCCCATCGTGCTCGACAGTGCTCATGCGGGGCACCTCTGGGAGTATCGCGACGCCACTGCCCGGCGCCAGACCGCGATGAAAGTGGACCAGCTCCGCCAGTTCTACGAGGCGGTGCTGGAGTCCATGCCCGCCCAGTTGGCCGTTTTCGACCCCGACGGCCGCTATCGCTACATCACGCCGAGCGCCATCGCGGACCCTGAGCGCCGTGCCGCCGTGATCGGTACGACCGATGAAGAGTACGCGCTCATGCGCGGCCTCCCGCCGGAGATCCCGCGCCGCCGGATGCAGACCATCCGCGATGTGGCCGAGGCTCAGGCTTCCATCCATTTCGAGGAGTCGTTCCGCGCCCGCGATGGCACCATGCGGCATTTCGTCCGCTTCGTGACGCCCGTCGTGGACGAGTCCGGCGAGACCGTGCAGGTCCTCGGATACGGGCTGGACATCACCGAGCGGAAGGCCGCCGAGGAGGCCCTCGCGACCAGCGAGGCGCTCAAGCGCGGTGTTTTCGAGTCCGCCCTGGACGCCGTCATTACCATCGACCGCGAGGGGCGGATCATCGAGTTCAACCCAGCTGCCGAAGCCACCTTCGGCCATCGCGCCGCCGATGTGATCGGGGAGCAGATGGCGGACCTCATCGTGCCGGAGCGGCTTCGGAGCGCGCATCGCGCCGGGATGGAGCGCTACCTCGCGACGGGCGAAGGGCCCGTCCTCGGGACTCGCATCGAGGTGCCTGCGCTCCGCGCCGACGGCTCCGAGTTTCCCTGCGAACTGGCGATCAACCCCGTCCGCCTCGACGACGACCGCGAGGTGTTCACAGCTACCCTTCGCGATATCACCGAGCGGAAGGCTGCCGAAGAGGCGCTCGCCGAGAGCGAGGGCCGTTACAAGCAGCTTGTCGAGAACAGCGAGGAGTTGATCTACCGCGCCGATCTCGCCGGGTGCTTCACGTACGCGAACGCTGTCGCGGCCCACCGCACCGGGTACCCCGAGGCGGACCTGATCGGGATGTCCTTCTGGGACCTCGTCTCGCCCGGCCACCGGCAGCGCGTCGTGGACTTCTACGCACGGCAGGTCGCGGAGGGCGTCCCGAACACGTTCCTGGAGTTCCCGATCCGCACGCGCGAGGGCGAGACGCTCTGGATCGGTCAGAACGTGCAGCTGCTCACCGAAGACGGCGCTCCGACCGGCGTGCAGGCTGTGGCACGAGACGTGACCGAGCGGCGCCGCGTGATGGACCAACTGGTGGCTGCGCGCGAGACGGCGGAGCGTGCCAGCCGCGCCCGCGAGGAGTTCCTCGCCAATATGAGCCACGAGATGCGGACGCCCCTCAATGCCGTCATCGGGATGGGCGAGCTTCTCGGCGAGACGGCCCTCGACGAGGAGCAGCGTCACCTCCTCGGGGCGCTCTCGTTCTCCGCCGACCAGCTCCTCGCGCTCATCAACGACCTCCTGGACGTGGCCAAGATCGAGTCCGGCCAGATCCGGTTCGAGCGCGTCCCCTTCCGCCTCGACGAAGTCGTGGAGGGGGTGGTGGAGACGGTCCGCTTCCGCGCCGACGAGAAGGGGCTGGACCTCTCGCTCGGTCTCGCGCCCGAGGCGCCGCGCCTCCTCATCGGCGACCCGGTGCGGCTGAGCCAGATCCTGCTCAACCTCCTCTCCAACGCCGTCAAGTTCACCGAGCGCGGCCGCGTCCGGCTGGCCGTGGCGCTCACCGATGAGCACTCCGGCGACGGTGCCGCGGGGCAGGCGACGCTCCAGTTCACCGTCGAGGATACCGGTGTCGGCATCCCGGCGTCGAAGCTCGGCTCTGTCTTCGAGCGCTTCACGCAGGCTCGCAGCGACACCACGCGGCGTTTCGGAGGCACCGGCCTCGGCCTCGCGATTGTCAAGGAGTTGACCGAGCGTCAGGGTGGGACGGTCCACGTGGAGAGCACCGAGGGGCGCGGCAGCACCTTCACGGCCACGCTCTCGTTCGCCCTCGCGGAGTCCGCGCCTGAGGCGCCCGACGAGGAGGAGGCGGACCTGACGGGCGCGAGGCTTCTCCTCGTGGAGGACAATCCGCTCAACCAGTTCGTCGCGAGGCGGATGCTGGAGGGCTGGGGCGCGGAGATCGAGGTGGCCGAGAACGGCCGCGAGGCGGTCGAAGCCGTGGAGACTGCGCACGAGACGCGCGCCTTCGACCTCGTGCTGATGGACATCCAGATGCCGGAGATGGATGGCTTCGAGGCCACCCGTCGCATCCGCCAGCGCTACACCTCCGAGGCACTCCCGATCCTCGCGCTCACGGCCTCCGCGCTCGTGGAGCAGCGCGACCAGATGGACGCCGCTGGGATGGACGGTCTCGTGCTTAAGCCGTTCAAGCCCGCCCACCTCCGCCGCGTCGTGGCCGCTCACCTCGGCCGCTCCGACGCACCGCCTGCCGAGCCGCTCGCCGCCGAGTCCATCGTGGACTTGACGTTGCTGGAGGAAAATCTCGACGGGGATCACGCCTTCATCCTTCGCCTGCTGGATCTCTTCGAGGAGGTCGTCCCGGAGTCCATCCGCACGATGGAGGTCGCCCTCGCGACCGATGACCTGCCCGGGTTGGCGACGGCCGCGCACAAGCTGAAGTCCTCGGCCGGGATCCTTGGCATCGGGCCGCTCCACGCGCTCCTCTCCGAGGTGGAGCGGATGGCGCTGGAAGGCCAGACCGCCCGCCTCCCTGAAACGCTCGACGCTACCGTCGCCACCACCGCCGCCGCGCTCGACGAGTTCGCGCGGATCCGTCCCACCCTCGCGCCCGCTGCCCCATGACCTGTCTCGTGGTCGACGACGACCCCATCGCCCGCTCCCTCGTCGCCCGCTTCGCTGAGCGGCACGACGCGCTCGACCTCGTCGGCACCTGCGAGGACGCCGTGGAGGCGGCCAACGTGCTCGCGCGACGTCGCGCGGAGGGCACCCCGGTGGAACTCGTGTTCCTGGATGTGGAGATGCCAGAGATGACGGGCCTGGAACTAGCCGAGGCGCTCGGCGCAGCGGAAACGCGTCCGCAAGTAGTCCTCATCACGTCCAAGGAGGAGTACGCCCGCGAGGCGTTCGAGGTGGAGGCGACGGACTACCTCGTCAAGCCGCCCACGTACGGGCGGTTCGTCCGGGCCGTGGAGCGCGTCCTCGCGAGGGCCGCTAGCGCAGCACCCGCGGAGCCGGAGTCGCCGAATGACCCGAATACGCTCTTCGTCAAGGCCGACGGCCGCCTCGTGCGGCTGGACCTCCGCGAGGTGGGCTGGATCGAGGCGCAGAAGGACTATGTGCTCTTCCACTCTGAGAGCGGCGATCACCTTGTGCACTCCACCATGAAGGCTCTCGCGGAGCGCCTTCCCGATCCCTTCGTGCGGGTCCACCGCTCGTATTTCGTGCGCGTGGACCGGATCGGGGACGTGGAGGACTCGTCGTTGGTGATCGGGCGGAAGGTGATCCCCGTCGGCGCGACGTACCGGGCGGCGCTCCTCGCGCGGCTGAACACGCTCTGACTGTACCCGCCTCGGTGCCGAGGCGGACGTGCCAACCAAAAAGCGCCCCGCCCAGAGAGCCTGAGCGGGGCGCAGTGCCCGAGACTGGAATCGAACCAGCACGTCCGCAAGGACACACGACCCTGAATCGTGCGCGTCTACCAATTCCGCCACTCGGGCGAGTGCGCGGCTGAAGGCGAAAAGACCGCCTCCAGCAGACGGACGATCAAGGTACACGATCCGCCGCCGCCCCTCCAACGACACGCGCGGGCCTCACGGCATTCTCACGCCCGCCTCGGTACCACGAGACACCACCGTGGCGAGCCCCACTCTGGCACGACCGTCGCGAACGGGCGGTGAAAAGACCTCGCGGAGCCGAGGCGGAGGGCACGGCGCCTTGTCCGGCGCTCTAGGCGATCCCTACCTTGGGCGCCCTCTCGCGAGGGATCTCCGCCTCGGTAGCTCAGCGGTAGAGCATCCGGCTGTTAACCGGACGGTCGTAGGTTCAAATCCTACCCGGGGCGCCCCACGCCTCCTGCACTGGCTGCGGGAGGCGTGATCTGTTTCAGGGACCGCCGCGCCCGATGCCTCGTCGCCGCTTCCTCCTGCTCGGTCTCGGCCTCCTCGTCGCGGGGGCCGCCGCCCTGTGGCTCTTCCGGGACCGCCTCCTGACGCTCGACGCCACCGAGGCGGCTGTCCGGCAGGCCTTCCCTGAGGTGCCCACCGTCTCGACGCACGCCCTCAGCGTCGCACTCCGAGACTCGGCGCGGGCCCCTCTTCTTCTCGACGCCCGCCAGCCAGAGGAGTACGCCGTGAGCCACCTCCCCGGTGCCCTCCAGGTCGATCCCGAGGCGGACGCAGCCACCCTGCTCGCCACCATCGGGGACATGGCGAACGGTCGCGAGGTCATCGTGTACTGCTCGGTGGGGTACCGCTCCGCGAAGGTCGCGACACGGCTTCAGGAGGCGGGTCTCGGAAACGTCTCCAATCTGGAGGGCTCCATCTTCCGCTGGGCCAACGAGGATCGCCCCCTCGTTCGCGACGGCCAGCCCATGCGCCTCGTGCATCCGTACAATGCCACCTGGGGCCGACTGCTGGCCCCCGAGCGCCGCGCGCCGCTGACCCGTGAATGAGCTTCGAGGGGGTTGAGTCCACGGCGAGACTGCCGATACTCCTGAAAACCCTTCGCGATGATACCCGACGGCCTCCCTCTCTGGACGTACTGGCTGCTTGGCTTCGTCGGCCTTGCGGCGGCAGCGGCGTGGTGGTTCCACATCGGATTGGTGGCCCAAACGGTCTTCTTCAAGCCGTTCCGACAAGCGGATCGCCTCAATCGCCAGGACGCCATCATGGATCGCACACGCCAGCACTTCCGCGAGGGCGCCGACCCCACCTGGGAGGACGACCTCAACGATGCCCTACGCTCTCCCGCTGGTTTCGAGGACGAACCCAAGATGACCCTCCCCGGGCTCGAAGCGATGCCCGACACCTGGTAGGACCGCTGACCCGGCCCGCCTCGGTGCAGGAGGAGCCCCACCGAGGCGGACCGCCGGTCTACGCCGCCAGCTTGTCCAGGTACTCCGCGCGGAGCTTCGCCACCTTCGGCGCGATGACCGCCTGGCAGTACCCCTGGTTGGGATTCGCGCGGTAGTAGTCCTGGTGGTACTGCTCGGCCGGGTAGAACGTCGGCAAGTCCACGACCTCGGTCACGATGGGCCTCGGGAAGACCTGTGCCGCGGTCAACTCGCGGATGACGCGCTCGGCCGTCTCGCGCTGGGCCGCGTCCGCCACCATGATCGTGGAGCGGTACTGCGTGCCCACATCGGCGCCCTGGCGGTTGAGCGTGGTGGGGTCGTGCGTCGCGAAGAAGACCGTCAGCAGGTCCTCGTACGAGATCTGATCGGGATCGAAGGTGGCGCGGACCACCTCAGCGTGACCGGTCCGACCGGAACAGATCTCGCGGTAGGTCGGGTTGGGGACGGCTCCGCCGGCGTAGCCGCTCTCCACGTCGTGCACGCCGCGAAGCCGTTCGAGGACCGCCTCGGTGCACCAGAAGCATCCGCCACCGAGGACCGCCGTTTGGGTGTTCGTCATGGGAATAGCAAGAGGGTTCGGTCGCCCAACGTCTCGCGCGAGGCGCCGATCCCGCTG
>JBCCPW010000038.1:0-13383 GCA_039024735.1 Bacteroidota bacterium | reverse complement strand
GTGCTCGCCATCCGCGACGGCGTGATCGCGGGGGTCCACCGCGACATGGCCGACGCGTCGTTCTCAGCCGAGGCGGTCGTCATCGACGCGGCTGGGATGACCGTCTACCCCGGCATGATCGACGCCGGGACCCGGATCGGCCTTGTGGAGATCAGCGCAGTGCCGGTGACGGTGGACACTCGCGAGATCGGCGATGTGGTGCCGCAGGCGGAGGCTCTCACGGCCGTCCACCCGTCGAGTACGCACATCCCGGTGACCCGCGTCGCGGGGGTGACCCATGCCGTCTCGATGCCCGAGGGGGGTCTCATGCCCGGAACGGCCGCCCTGATCCACCTCGTGGGCTACTCGCCCGAGCAGATGTTCGCGGGGGCGCGAGCCGTGGTCCTCAACTTCCCACGGAGTGGGCGACGCGGCCGGTTCGACCGCCGCACAGACGAGGCGATCCAGAAGGCCACCGAGGAGGCCATGAAGAAGCTGACGGAGGTCTGGGACGAGGCGACCGCCTACGCCCGGATCGACTCGATGCGGATGGCGGCCGGTCAGCCCAACGCCTCGATGCCGTACCAGCCCGAGGCGGCGGCCCTCCTGGGGGTCGTTCGCGGCGAGATGCCGCTGATGGTGGAGGCCAACTCGGCTGCGGACATCCGGGCCGCGCTGGAGTGGATCGAGGAGACCGGCGTCCGCGCCATCCTGACGGGCGCTTCGGAGGGCTGGCGCGTAGCCGATGCCATCGCTGAGGCGGACATCCCCGTCATCACGGGACCCATCACGGGTCTCCCGACCCGCTCCTCCGACCGCTACACCCGTGCCTACGAGAACGCCGCGCTGATGCACGCTGCGGGTGTGCAGGTCGCCCTCCGCACAATGGAGGCGGAGAACGTCCGCAATCTGACGTTCCAGGCCGGGTTCGCGGCAGCGTACGGACGGGCACACGGCTTCACGCGCGAGGACGCCCTCGCGGCCGTCACCATCGTGCCCGCGCGCATCCTCGGCGTGGACGACCGGATCGGCTCCATCGAGGTGGGCAAGCGCGCGAGCCTGTTCATCGCCGACGGCGATCCGTTCGAGCCCGCGACGGAGGTGCACCACCTGTTCATCGAGGGCGTGAAGGTGCCCATCGACAGCCGCCACATCCGGCTCTACGAGGAGTATCTGGACCGGACGCCCGCACTCGCCCTCCCCGGCGATCCGCGGTAGCGCGCCTCGCGACCGCTCCCGCCTCGGTATCGCCACCGAGGCGGGGCATCGGCGGGCCGTTTTCGTGGCAGCGACCCACGCGGGGCGGTACGTTCGCGGCCCCTCGCCACGGTCCCCGTTCCGGCCCGCTCGTCCCGATGCGCTTCGCCGTCTGCATCCACCAGGTCCCCGATGTCGCCGCCCCCGCCCAGGTTCGCGATGGTCAACTCATCCTCGACGCCGGGCGCGTCGTGCTGGACGCCTACGCCGCCTCGGCGGTGGAAGCCGCGCTCGTGCTCAAGGAACAGCACGGCGGCGAGGTCGAGGTCGTGCTCGTCGGCCCGCAGAAGGCCGCCGAGACGCTGCGGAAGGCCCTCGCGATGGGCGCCGACCGGGGCACGCACCTCCTCATCTCGGACGATGCCTCGCTGGACTCCGGGGCCGTCGTCGCGCTGCTGGCGGACCACCTCGGTGGCACCGAGGCGGACGTGGTCTTGACTGGCAAGCAGTCGCAGGACACCGACGCGGGGCTTGTCGGCGGGATGCTCGCCGAGGCGCTCGGGCGGGCCCTCGTGACCAACGCCGTCGGGCTGGAGCAGGAGGACGAGAACACGCTCGTCGTCACCCGCCAGGGCGACCGGGGACAGGAGATCATCGCGCTGCCCACCCCGTGCCTCGTGACGTGCTCCAACGACATGAACGACCCGCGCATCCCCAACCTCAAGGGGATCATGGCCTCGAAGCGGAAGCCCGTCGCCACGACGGAGGTGAGCCCGGCTACCCCGGCCGTCCAGACGGTCGCGTACGCGATGCCGCCCGCCCGCGAGCCGGGCCAGCGCATCGAGGCGGATGCCGCCGAGGCTGCGCAGACCCTCGTCCGCCTTCTCGCCGACGAGGCCCGCGCGATCTGATCCCGCCTCTGGCGCCCGATCCCAGCCCGTACGGGCGCGGTACACCACGCCCTGCCCCCCATTCGATTCCGGCCCCTCATGCCGACCATCCTGACCCACGTCCCCGTCGCGGACGGCACCCCGAACCGCACGGCCCTAGAGGCCCTCACGCGTGCGAAAGAGATTGCAGGAGCGCACGGCTGGACCTGTGCCGCCTCGGTGCTCGCCCCGGACGCCTCGGCCGTCGCCGAGACCCTCGGCCGGTACGGCGCCCAGACCGTCTACGCCGTCTCAGACGACGCCTTCGGGCAGCCGCTCGGGGCCCTCGTCGTGGATGCCCTCGCGACGGTCATCGCCAAGGCGGAGCCGGAGGTCGTCGTCGCGCCTAGCACGGAGGGCATGAAGGACGTGCTCGGTGCCCTCGCGCAGCGCCTCGGTGCGCCCGCGTTGCCTGACGTGGCCTCGTTCTCCGTGAGCGGCAACACCGTGGAGGCCGTGCGGCCGGTCATGGCCGCCAAGTTCCGCGCGACGGTCCAGGCCGAGATCCCGTCCGATGCGCCCGTGGTCGTCTCGATTCGTGCGGGCTCCTACTCCGCCGAGGCGGCCACCGAGACGGGCTCCCCCGAGGTGATCGAGGTCGCCCTCGCGACGGACCCCGGCAGCCTCCGGGCGTCGTTGCGCGAGGTGGTCTCGTCCGCGAGCGGCGGTGTGGACCTCGCCGATGCGACGGTCGTCGTCGCGGCCGGGCGCGGCGTGCGAGATGAGGCGGGCAAGGCCCTCGTGGACGAACTCGCCGAGGTGACGGGCGCGGCCATCGGCGCGAGCCGGGCGGTCGTGGAGATGGGTCTGTTCCCGCCGGAGACGCAGATCGGACAGACGGGCAAGGTGGTCGCGCCGGACCTGTACTTCGCCGTCGGCATCTCGGGCGCGATCCAGCACGTCGCCGGGATGACCGGCTCACGCACCATCGTCGCGATCAACAAGGACGCCGACGCGCCCATCTTCGACGTGGCGACCTACGGCGTGGTCGGGGACCTGCATCAGGTGCTGCCGCCGCTCATCGAGGCGATCCGCGAGGCCAAGGCGTAGGCGCAGCGCCCACCGGAGCCGCCTCGGTGGGTCCACTGGATCACCGAGGCGGGTGGGCTCAACACGAGTGACTCCCGGAAGCGCTCCCACTGTTCGACGGCGACGGCACGGTGTCGCGGTCGGGGATCCCGAACAGCGGTAGCTTTCAGTCTGGACTGAAACAGCCTGTCCAGCAGGCACCCACGCCGGATCTCATGGACGAACGTTTCGACTGCATCATCGTCGGGGGCGGCGTCGCCGGGCTCTCGGCCGCCATGGTCCTCGCGCGAGGCGGCGCCCGGTTCCTCCTCGTGGAGCGAGGCGAGTGGAGCGGATCCAAGAACGTCTCCGGCGGCGTCCTCTGGGGCACCGATCTCCACCAACTCGTCCCGAACTACTGGGAGGCCGAGGACGGCGGCTGGGAGCGGTTCGTCAACCATCGCCGCCTCACGCTGATGGACGACGGCGGGGCCTTCTCGCTTGACTTCAAGTCGGATCACTTCGACGCCCCGCCGTACACCGGCGTGACTGTCCTTCGCTCCCGCTTCGACGCGTGGCTGGCGGGCAAGGTGGACGAGGCAATCGAGGAGAGTCCGCACCCGGACGAGTCGTTCCTCGCGACGGACATCCTCGTGGAGAGCGTCATCGTGGACGACTCCGGCACCGCGACGGGCATCCGCGCAGGCGGCGAGGACTTCCACGCGCGATGCGTCATCTTAGCTGAGGGCGTCAACAACCTCCTCGCGCGGCAGGTGGGGCTGGAAGCGGAGTACGTCCCGGCAGACCATGTGGCCGTCGGTGTCAAGGAGGTCATCCGCCTCGGTCGGGAAGTCGTGGAGGACCGGTTTCAGCTTCGCGGGCGGAGCGGGCTCACCAACGAGTTCGTCGGCGCGGCGACGGACGGCATCGACGGCGGTGGGTTTCTCTACACCAACCTGGAGAGCCTCTCGGTGGGTCTCGTGATCGGGATGGACGCCCTCCGCGCGATCGGCCGGACGCCGTACGACCTGCTCAACCAGTTCAAGGCGCACCCGGCGGTGGCAGACATGGTGCGCGGCGGCGAGGCCGTCGAGTACAGCGCGAAGGTGGTCTCCACCGGCGACATCCGGGGCGTCCCGCGCGAGGTGTTCATGCCGGGTCTGATGATCGCGGGCGAGGCGGCCCACCTCGTGCTCAACGCGGGCCGCGCCATCCAGGGCATGGACTACGCGATGCGCTCCGGCATCCTCGCGGCGGAGGCGGCCCTCCGCGCCACCGAGGTGGACGATGCCAGCGCGGCCGTCCTCTCGTCCTACCGCGAGGCGCTCGACGCGAGCTACATCATGCAGGACATGAAGAGCTTCCAGGGCGCCGTTCACCTGCTCCACTCGCCCCACATGACCGGCGCCGTCCCCCGGATGGCCTGCGACTTCGGACGGGAGTTCTTCAGCGTCCGCAACCAGCCCACTCGCAAGGCCTCCCGCATCCTGCGCGACGTGCGGAAGAAGCATATCGGGATGATGGACTTCCTCAAGCTCAGCGCAAAGGCCGGACGGCATCTGTAATCACCCTCCGGGTGGGTACGAGGTACGGTCCCGCCATTCATCGCGCGCTCTACTCTGTACTGAGTCCCCTTTGCCTCCCATGACCGAGACGACCTCCGACCACAGCGCCCCGGAACTCACGCTCGCCGAGAGGCTCGGGCGCGTCGCCTACCGGAACCAGGGCCGCAGCGAGGCCCGGCCACACATCGTAGTGGACACGCAGATCTGCAACTCGGGCTGCCCCCACAAGTGCACGACGTACGTCTGCCCGGCCAACTGCTACACCCTCGACGACCTCGGGCAGGTCCACTTCCAGTTCGAGGACTGCATCGAGTGCGGGACGTGCATGTACGCCTGCGACCAGGGGGCCGTCGCGTGGTCCTACCCCGACCCCGAGGCGGGACGGGGCGTGAACTGGCAGCGCGGGTAGCCCCGCCTCGGTGACGCCATTGGGTGGGTTTGAGAGCACCGAGGCGGGCGGCGCGCCCTACCTTGCCCTCTCGTGCTTCTCGTGACGGATGGACACGCATACGCTTCCGGTATCTGGGGATGGACTCCACGTGCCCCGCGAGTTTCTCGGGGACGCCCGCGAGGTAGAGGTTCGCGTGATGGACTCCGGGGAGGTCCATCTGGTACCGGTCTCTTCAGACCCTCTCGACGGCCTCGCGGATGCCCCCATCGACACCGGCCTGGGAGACGCCGCGGAGCATCACGATCGGTACCTCCAGCATCCGTAGCTCGTGGTCTTTCTGGACACCGGGTTCCTCATCGCGCTGGCGGACGCGAGCGACCAGCATCACCGAGCCGCGGTGGCGTACTGGACGGAAGCACGGCCGCTCCCCAAGATCCTCACCACATCGTTCGTGCTCGACGAAGTGGCGACGTTCCTCAACTCGCGAGGCTTCCACGCAAAGGCCATCGACGTCGTCGATCGGTTGCAGGCCAGCCCTCGCGTGCAGATCGTCCATCCAGACGAAGACCTCTTCGGTGCGGCCTGGGAGTACTTCCGTAGCCGTCCAGACAAGCGGTACTCCCTCACCGACTGCCTCTCGTTCATCGTCATGAGCGCAGAGGGCCTGCAGGACGCTCTTGCCTTCGATGCCCATTTCGAGCAGGCGGGCTTCGTGCGCCACCCCGTCTAGCCCCGCCTCGGTGACGCCGTTGGGCGGGTTTCAGGGCACCGAGGCGGGAGCGGTCAGGCCCTCGCGGCGTCCTCGAACAGCGCGTCGTACACGCCGACGTGCTCCGGCCACGCGAGATGCTGCGGGATCTCGCGGAGCACATCGGACGGAAGCGGCTTATCCACGCCGCGCAGGATCCGCTTGAGGATCTCAAACAGGTCGTCCTCGTCGGTGTAGAGCACGGGCGCGTGGAGGAGTGGCCGGTGGAGCGACGCCGGGACCAGTTCCGGGTACGTCAGCCGGTCCGGCAGCAGCGGGTGGCATCCGCAGTGGATGGCCTCCATCATCGCGATGCCGAAGAACTCGTGCCGCGAGGTGGAGACCACGAGATCCGCGCGGTGGAGGAGGCTGGCGTAATCGCGGAAGCTCTCCGCGTAGCCGTAGTGGAGCACGCGATCCGCGTAGCGGCGGAAGCCGCGCTCGAAGGCGGGCGGCTGCTCGGCGAAGGTCTTCCCGGCGAGGATGAGCCGAAACCGAAGGCCCGCGTCGTCGAGGCGGTTCATCGTGCGGAAGAACGCCTCGGGGTCCTTGTCGTACTCCCAGCGGTGGTTCCACAGCACCACGGGCGGCCCTGGTTCTCGCGCCTTCTGTGCCTCGGCATCCGGGCGGGCGGCATCGAGGCCGTCGAGGTCGAGACCGAGATGGAGGACGCTGGACTTGGCGAGTAGTGCCGGGAGTGTCCCGACGTGGGCGTAGTCCGGGAAGCGCCGGAGGAGATCGGGGAGCGCCTCGAAAAACTGCTCGCGGTGGAACTCGGAGTTGAACACCACACGGTCGGCGGCCAGCGCGGAGAGCAGGTTGATGTAGGCGTACGTGTAATCGCGCGCCTCCCCCTCGCGCAGCGGGTACGTGAGCTGGTTCTCGTGGAAGTAGAGCACCACGGGGACCGTCGCGAGGGCATCGCGCGTGAGGGCGAGGAACGCCGGAAGGTTGACCATGTCCGACGCGAAGATCACGTCGGGCGTCCAGCCGCTCGCGAGGAGCGTGCGGGTCTTCTCCGCGAGGGTGACGGCGCCGCCCTGCATCCGCCACTTCCAGTAGCGGGCGGCCATGGTGATAGGCCGGACCTCGTGCGCGGAGTGGCGCACGAGATCGTCCAGGAAGCGGCGGTGGGAGCCGCCGTGCCAGGGCTCCAGCGCGAGGACGCGCACGGCCTACGCGTCGATGGTCGCCACCTCCTCGTCCGTCGCGGGCCGGACGACGGCCAGGGTGCGGCGCTGGAGGTGGTCGCGGAGGGTCCGGTCGCGGACCTCCTCGGCGGTCACGACGGTCTCCTCCTGGGACTCCAGCGCGAATGTCCGCGACCGGAGGCGCACCGTGAGCAGGGCCTCGGTGACGTTCTTGATGATCATGCCGCGGCGCTCGGCCATGAGGAGATGGGCGAAGTGAGAGGGCGTGCAAGATATTGCCCCCGCTCTCTGTGCGATGCTGATCTCCCGCTCCGTCATCTCCACGGCCCGCTCTCTCGCGAGCGTGGTCTTCCCCGAGGTGTGCCTCGGGTGCGGCGCCCCCGCACGAGGCAATCTCCCGGTCTGCGCGTCGTGCCTGCGCCGCCTGCCTCCCGCAAGCACCGAGGCGGTCCGGGCCGAACTCGCCGACCGAGGCGCGGACGCGGCGCTGCTCACCCGCGCCGCCGCGCTCTGGACGTTCGACGCCGGGGGAACGGTCCAGCGTGTGCAGCACGCCCTGAAGTATCGCGGGCGCCCCCGCCTCGGTGTCCCGCTCGGCCACCTTCTCGCGCAGGCCGTCACCGAGGCGGTGCCCGGGTGGATGCCTGAGATCGTAGCGCCCGTCCCGCTCGCCCGTGTGCGCGAGTTGGAGCGCGGCTACAACCAGGCCGAGGGGCTCGCGGAAGGTGCGGCCGACGCTCTCGGCGCCGCGTTCGCACCCACACTCGTGCGCCGGATCCGCCCGACACGCTCGCAGACGCGGCTCTCGAACGAGCAGCGATGGAAGAACGTGGACGGCGCCTTCGCGCTGGCCGAGGGGGCACGCGTCACAGGCCGCCGGGTCCTGCTCGTGGACGACGTGCTCACGACCGGTGCGACGCTCCTCGCCGCGACTCAGCCCCTCGCCGACGCCGGTGCCGAGGTGGGCGTGGCGGCGCTGGCCTTCGCGCCCTGAGCCGTCCCGCCTCGGTGCGGGGCCGGATCTCTGAAGACCACGGACGACGGACCACCGTCGTCTCGCCGCCATGGACTTGTAGAAGGTGTAGGGCACCCTTCACGTGAGACCGGTGACTCTGCTGTCCAGGAATCATGTACGAGTGTCCCGGACCACCGTTGTCCGTCGTCTGTGGTCCGTCGTCCCCTTCGCCCCGCCGAGGCGGCTTCCCGGCGGTCAACCTCTCCGCCTCGGTGCCAATCCCGTCCCACCGAGGCGGGCGCCTCTAGACGACCGAGAACGACCGCGCGCACAGGGCCACCTCGGCCGCGTCATTGGTCGCCACAACGACGACGCGGGAGGCATCCCCGACGAGAGCCGTCACGAGGTCGCGCCCGGCCGGATCGAGCGTCGCGCTGGGCTCGTCGAGCAGAAGGACCGGCGGATCGTGGAGGAGCGCGGTGGCGAGGCGAAGGCGCTGCCGCATCCCGGTCGAGAAGGTCTGCACGCGGTCGTCGGCACGGTCCGCGAGGCCGACCCGCTCCAGCACGGGCGCGATGGCTGTGCGTGGGGTCCCGCGCACGCGTGCGAGGAAGTCCAGCGTCTCGCGAGCGGTCAGCGGCGGGTACAGGTTGAGGTCCGGCGTCACCAGCCCGATCCGATGGGCGTGGTCCTCGGTCTCGACTCGCGCGCCGCCCACGATCAGGTCCACGCGCCCGGCCGTCGGGGTGAGCACACCCGCGAGAATGCGCGTCAGCGTGGACTTGCCCGAGCCGTTCGGCCCCACGATGGCCAGCGGCTCGCCGGGCCGGACCTCCAGCGACACATCGCGCAGCACCCGGCGGAATCCGTAGTGCATGGACACGTTGACCGCACGGAGGTGCGTCGTATGCTCGGGGCTATCGGGACCGTCATCGTTCACCTCGCGAAGCTACCTGCCGTGCGCGCCCTCGCGCTTCTGCTCTCCCTCGCCGCCTGCCGCCCGGAGGCACCCGCTCCGACTCCCTCGGGACCGCCGCCCGACCCGCCTCGGGCCGCCTCGGCGGACACCGTGGACGTGCAGCGCGTCGCGGCGGCGCGAGCCGAGATCACAGGGGACGTGACCGGCACCGTCACCCTGCGCGAGTTCTCCGGCGGCACCCGCATCCTGATGCGCCTCGACGGGCTTGGCCGCGACGCCTTCCATGGCGTTCAGATCCTGTCCGTCCGCTCCTGCGGCGACGCCACCGAGGCGGTCCCCCTCGGTGACGGACGCGCCCCTCACGGCCCGTACGACGCAGCCCCCGGGCGGCGGCGCGCGGGCGATCTCGGCAACATCGAGGGCAACGACCGAGGCACCGGCCGCTTCGACCGGATCGACCCGAACGTCACGCTCACGGGCTACCTCTCGGCGGTCGGACGGGCCGTGGTCATCCGCGAGGCCCAAGACGACGGCTGGACGAAACCCCATGGCGGCGCTGGGGGCATCCTCGGGTGCGGCGTCCTCGAACCGGCGCGATGATGAGGACCATCGGCTTTTTCCTCCTTGCCGTGGTCGCAGTCGGCGCGGCGTTCGGGCTCGGGTGGCGTCAGCGCGGCGAGACGATTCCCCCGCCGCCCCCACCGGACGTGACCGCGTCCCCGGCGCTGGACTCTCTCGATGTCCGCGCGAGGCACCTTCGCGGCCGTCTCGAACGCCTCCGCACGGCCACCTCGGAAGAGGAAAACGCCCTCCGCCCCCCGCGCACCCCGCGCTACCGTGTCCACCTCGGGTGGGCCGATTCCCTGGGTGTCCCACCGGTGGGCGGCGAGGCCGAGTTGAGCGGCCACCTCCGCAGCGGCGCCCTCGTGCCCCTCGTAGACACGGAGCATTACGTCGTCCGGACGTTGGAGCACTCCAAGCCGTTCGTCACGCCGCTCCTGCGCGACCGCCTCGCGGAAGCCGGGCGCCTCTTCCACCGCGAGCTCACCGAGGCGGGCCTTCCCCCCTACCGCTTCACGATCTCGTCCGCCCTTCGCACTGCCGATCTCCAGCGCGACCTCGGGCGGCGCAACCGCAACGCCACCTCCGGTACGTCCTCCCACGAATACGGCGCGAGCGTGGACATCGTCACCTTCCGATTTGCACCGCCCCGCTCGTCAGATTCCCTCTCCGTCCGATATTCCGATCCCCACGCCGAGCGCGCTGAGCGCTACTGGGCCGACGTGAGGGTCGAGGCCGCGCGTGCGCGGTGGGACCATCTCTTCGGTCCGCTCACGCGCGCGATGGGCGCGATGCAGGACCGGGAGCACCTCGTGGTGCTCCTCGAAGCCCTGCAGCCCGTCTTCCACATCACCGCCCGAGTCCCGGGCGACCTCGACGACGACGACTGATGCGCGACTTGCCTCCGGCTCCCCCGGCGCTCGCCGCGCCCCCTGTACGGAGCCGAACTGGGCGGCGGTGGGCCTGGAGACTCGTCGCGTTGGTGGTGATCGTGGGGATCGGAGTCGTCACAGCACGGCAGGTGCTCCTCGTTCGCGAAGTCATCGTGCGGACGGATCGGGGGCTGGAGCGCGTGGAAGGCCGCCTCGGGGCCATTCCCGCCCTCTCGGAGGCGGAGATCGCCCGGCTCCGCCGCTCGCTGGGCGCCGCCCACGTTCGCGAGGCGCAGGCGCGTGGCATCGAACCCGTCATCCGCCGCAGCCGACTCGTGCAGACCGCCCGCGACCAGGACCTTGTCCGCATCGAGAGCACGCCCCGCTACCGCGTGCTAGACGCCACTCACTCCGTCCCGCTCGCCACCCACGGCGTCCGCCGCGCGCTGGATTCCCTCTCGGTCCGCTTCTGGGACGACCTCGCCTCGCGTGGCCTCCCTGGCTTTCGGTTCACGATCTCGTCCATGCTCCGCTCGGCGGAGGATCAGGCGGCCCTCGCGCGCGTCAATGTCAACGCCGCTCGCGAGCGCTCCAGCCACGAGTTCGGCACCACGTTCGACCTCACGTACCGGCGGTTCAGCTTCCGAGGCGGCCCGGAGCCCGACATGGCCCGCCTCCCCCCGGACCTCGCACCGGTCGTACGAGGGCAGGTCCGGGGATACCTCCAACGTCGTCGGGCCGAGGCGTACCGCGCGATGGCTGAGCGACGCGCCTCGGCACTAGCCGCATCGCTCGGCCGGGCGCTCATCGCGCTGGAGGACGAGGGCGTCCTGATCGCGCTTCGCGAAGAACGGCAGCCGGTCTACCACATCACGTCCCTGTTGGACGCGCCCTCCGGGTCCAACTAGAGACGACGCGACCTCGTCGCAGGGCCACGCGTACCATCGCGCGATGCCCCGTGCCGCACCCCGCCCCCATCTTCCCCGCCTCGGTACCGAGGCGGAGGACGCCACGGCCCCGGATGAACTGCTCTACGGGCACGATCCGACCGAGCGGATCGTCGGGCTGCACCTGACCGCCTCGGGCCGGATGCGTGTCTATCGGCGCCTGCCCGATGACACCGTTGTCCACGACGACGAGCCGTTCCACCCGTTCTGCCTGCTGGACGACGTGGACCACCTTCGAGGCTTTCCGCGCGATCGCTTCCGCTTCCAGGACCTCGCGGGCGACAACGCCTTCCGCACCCTCGTCGTCTTCCCGGACCTGAATGCGTACTGGGACGCCATCCGGCACATCCGCCAGTCCACCGAGACGGAGAAATCGCGCCCGGACGCACTCTACCTCGTCGGCTCGCCGGAGCAGCAATACCTCATGCAGACCGGCCGGACGCTATTCAAGGGCATGGCGTTCGAGGACCTCCACCGGCTCCAACTCGACCTGGAGGTCTACGCCGAGGACGGCTTCCCACAGGCCGAGGTGGAGGCTCACCGCGTCATCCTCGTCTCGATGACGGACAACCGAGGCTGGGAGCGGGTCGTGGGCGGGCCGCTCATGGACGAGCAGAGCGTCCTGGAAGAGGCCCTCGACCTCCTCCGGCAGCGCGACCCCGACGTGATCGAAGGCCACAACCTCTACGGCTTCGACCTCCCATACCTCGCCGCGCGATGCCGCCGCCTCGGTGTCCCGGTTACCATCGGGCGCGATGGGAGCGTGCCGCGCACCTTCCCCAGCGCGATGCGCTTCGCCGAGCGATCCGTCGAGTACGAGGCCGTCGAGATCGCCGGGCGGCACGTCATCGACACGCTCTTCCAGGTGATGAGCTTCGACGTGTTCACGCGCGATCTCCCGGCCTACACGCTCAAAGCCGCTGCTCGGTACTTCGGCTTCGCGCCCGAGGATCGGACGTATGTCGAGGGCGCCGATATCGCGCGGACGTGGCGCGAGGACCCGCAGCGCCTCATCGACTATGCCCTGGACGATGCCATCGAGACGCGTGCCCTCGCGGCGCACCTGAGCGGGAGCACGTTCTACCTCTCGCAGATGGTGCCCATGCCCTACGGCCAGTGCGCTCGCTCGGGCCCGGCCTCCAAGATCGAGGGGCTCTTCGCACGGGCTTACCTCCACGCGAGGCATTCCGTGCCGCGTCCCGAGGCGGGAAGCCAGGCGGTGGGCGGCTACACGGACGTGTTCATCACGGGAGTCGTGGGGCCTGTGGTCTACGCCGATGTCGAGAGCCTCTACCCGAGCATCATGCTCCAGTACGGCGTGCAGCCGCGCGAGGACGCCCTCGGCGTCTTCCCTCGCCTCCTCCGGCAACTCACCGACCTCCGCTTCGAGGCGAAAGCCGCGATGCGGACACTGGACGACGCGAACGCAAGGAGTGAACTAGATGCACGCCAAACGGCGTACAAAAATATTATTAATTCCTTCTACGGAAACCTCGGATTCGGCTTCGCCGCCTTCAACGACTTCGCCGAGGCGGACCGCGTCGCGAGCATCGGACAGCAGTTGCTACGGCAGATCATCGCCGAGGTGCGCCGCCTCGGTGGGCGCATCGTGGAAGTGGACACTGACGGCGTGCTCTTCATCCCGCCCGACGATGTCCGCGGCGACGCGGCCGAACGCGCCTTCGTCTCGGGCCTCTCTGACGCTATGCCGGAGGGCATCCGCATCGGGTTCGACGGGCGCTACGAGCGGATGCTCTCGCTCAAAAAGAAAACCTACGCCCTGCTCGGCTACGACGGATCGCTGAAGGTCAAGGGATCCAGCCTCGTCTCGCGCAGCGTGGAGCAGTTCGGGCGCCGCTTCGTGCGGCGAGCCATCGAGCTGCTGCTCGCAGAGAACATCCAGGGGCTGCATGACCTCTACCTCGACACCCGCCGCCGGATCGTCTCGCACAACTGGGCGGGCGTGGAGAGCTTCCAGCGCGTCGAGACGCTGAAGCACCCGCTGGAGCGCTACGAGCGGGACGTGCGCGAGGGCCGACGCAACCGGACCGCCGCCTACGAACTCGCCCGAGCGGACGCCGAGGCGACCGGGGAGGAGATTCGCGTTGGGCGACGCGTGGCGTACTACATCGCACAGGGAGCGGGACGCCGCGTGTTCGAG
>JBCCPW010000037.1:0-13763 GCA_039024735.1 Bacteroidota bacterium | reverse complement strand
TCGCGCTGATGTACTGGGCGATCAACGTCGGGGCCGCGCTCGGCCCGGCGATGGGCGGGGTGCTGGCCGAGCGGGCGGGCTACCGGACCCTCTTCTGGGTGGACGCCGCGACGATGGCCGTCTTCGCGATGATCGTGGCGCTCGGCATCCCGGAGACGAAACCGCCCGCCTCGGTGTCGGGGCGGAAGGGGTCAGAACCGAGGCGGCGGCACCTGGGCACGGCCCTTCGAGACCCGGCGCTCGTCGGGATCACGCTGGCGTCCCTCGCCGTCGGGACGACGTTCATGCAGGCGTTCACCACGCTCCCGCTCGCGATGCGCGCCGACGGTCTCGGCGAGACGGCCTTCGGGCTGACGGTGGCGGTCAACGGCGGCGTGGTGGTGATCTTCAGCCTGCCCGTCGCGCGGTGGGCTGAGACGCGGATCGGTCCGGGACTGCTCGCGGGGGCGGCCATCGTGATCGGCCTCGGGATGGGCGCACACACACTGGCCGATTCCCTCGCGGGTCACCTCGCGGCGGCGGTCGTCTGGTCGCTCGGCGAGATCGCGTTCCTGCCCATCGTGCCGGTGGTGGTGGCGCGGCTGGCGCCCGACGCTCTCCGCGCGACGTACCAGGGCGTGAGTCAGGCCGGATGGGGGCTGTCGCACATGCTCGGGCCTGCGCTCGGCGGGATCGTCCTCGCGAGGCTGGGGGAACACGTGCTGTGGAGCGGCGGTGCGGCGCTGACGCTGGCGGTCGCGCTCGGCATCGGTCTCTTCCGCCTCGGGTCGCCGCCGTCCGATTCTGGCACCGAGGCGGTCTGAGCGTGGCGGTACGTTTCGGGATGCCCCGCCTCGGTCCCATTCTCGTCGGTCTCCTCGCGATGGTCGCCTGCAGCGATCCCCCTCCCGAGGCGGGCGACCGCACAGCCGAGGCGGACCCGCTCCCCCGCGTGACGGTCGACTCGGTGGTCACCGTTCCGGGTGGGACGACGCGCATCGGCGTCCTGGACGATGAGCCCGGGATGCCGCACGAGCGCCCCGCTTTCTCCGCCTCGGTGGAGGCGTTCGCGCTGGACCGCTCGCCCGTGACCGTCGCGCGGTTCCGCCGGTTCGTGGACGCGACGCGTCACCGGACGCAGGCCGAGATCTTCGGCGACGGCGCCGTCATGGATCCGGCCACGGGCGCGTGGGCACTGGTGCCCCGCGCGATGTGGCAGCAGCCGGTCGGCCCCCGCCGCCCCGCTCCTCCCGACGACCACCCCGTCACGCAGGTCTCCCACGCCGACGCCGAGGCGTTCTGCTCGTGGGACGGCGGGCGCCTCCCCACCGAGGCGGAGTGGGAGCACGCCGCGCGAGGCGCCACGGACGATCGCCGCCCGTACGCCTGGGGCGACGCTCTGAAGGAGGGCGGCACGATTCGCGCCAACACGTGGACGGGCACCTTCCCCGGCGGCGACGACGGCGCGGACGGCTACCGCTCCGGCACGAACCCCGTCGGTGCGTTCGGCGAGACACCGCTTGGTCTCACCGACATGGGCGGCAACGTGTGGGAGTGGACCGCGAGTTGGTACCGGCCGTATCCGCTCTCCGGCGACGAGACTGCGCCCCCAGTCGGGCCGAGCGGGGCGCCGGAGCGTGTGCAGCGCGGTGGCTCGTACCTGTGCCATCCCTCGTACTGCCACGGCTTCCGCGTCTCCGCGCGAGGCCACGCCACGCCCGAGTCGTCCTTCGCGCACGTCGGCTTCCGGTGTGCGCGCGATCTGCCGGGATAACCGCGCGACGGAGGTCCATCGCCCCCGCCTCGGTGCCGAGGCGGACAGAGCGGTGTCGGTACCGAGGCGGAAGGAGCATCGCCGGGAACGTATCCTCTCGCCGCCTTCCCCCTCGGCGAGCGCATGCGCGTTGCCCTCGTGATTCTCTCGGTGCTGCTGGCCGCCTCGGTTCGCGCCCAGCCCAACGTCGTCCTCGTGACCGTGGACGACCTCAGCACGGCCGTGGGCTTCCTGAGCGAGGAGCCGGGCAACCCGCTCCAGACGCTCTACCCGGATCCCGAGGCGCGTGCCCGCGTGCGGGCGGTGCTCACGCCCCACCTGGACCGGCTGGCCGACGAGGGTGTCCCCTTCGCGAGCGCTCACGCCACGTCCTCGGTCTGCGCTCCGAGCCGCGCTTCGCTGATGACGGGCGTCCGGCCGCATGTCTCCGGCTTCTACGGGGGGAGCCACATCCGGGACAACGACGCGCTGGCCGCCGTCGCGACGCTGCCCGAGTACCTCCGCGCCCACGGGACGTACACGGCGGGGGTCGGGAAGGTCTTCCACGGCCCGATGGTCCGCCTCGGTGAGGACGGCACGATCTCCCGCGACGATCCCGACGCGCTGCGCTCCTGGGACCTGTGGATCAACCGGCGCGTGAGCCCCGGCATCGCGACCGACTGGAGCCCGTGGAGCCCCGGCGAGGACTTCTTCCGCTTCGGCACGAACGACGAGCCGCTCGAAGCCCAGGCTGACGCCCGCAACGCGGCCGTCGTGGCGGAGGCGCTGCGCACCGGCCGGGGCACGCTCTTCGATGAGGCCCTCGGCGTGCCGCGTACCCTCGCGCTTCCCTCGGATCGGCCGTTCTTCCTGGCCGTCGGTCTGTACCGGCCGCACGTTCCGTGGGCCGTTCCCGAGTCCCTCCTCGGTCTCTTCGATCCCGATGACCTCGCCCTGACCGACTCGCTCCGCGAGGTATTCTTCCGCGACACCGACGACCTCGCGCCCGAGGCC
The DNA here is from genome assembly GCA_039024735.1 of Bacteroidota bacterium. Lineage (GTDB taxonomy): Bacteria > Bacteroidota > Rhodothermia > Rhodothermales > Rubricoccaceae > Rubricoccus. Next base: position 11,017 of record JBCCPW010000037.1, on the reverse strand, counting down.
CGCCGCCGCCTCTACCGAGAGGGCGAGACCCTCGTGGACGGGCACGCGAAGCTGCTCTACGAGCACGGCGAGTCCCTCGACCCGGCCCACGGAGCCGTCCGCGCGTGGAAGGCGGCGGTGCTCCATTACCTCGCGGGCATTGCGCAAGCGGACCGTGTGATCGGCATGCTCCTCGACGCGCTGGAGGCGGGGCCGTACGCCGAGGACACCGTCGTGATTGTGGTGGGGGATCACGGCTACCACCTCGGGGAGAAAGCGTGGTTCGGCAAGACGACGCTCTGGGAACTCTCGACGGCCACGCCGCTGATCGTTCGCCCCACCGAGGCGGTCGTCGCGCCGGGGCAACTCCGGCGGCAGCCCGTGAGCCTCGCGGACCTCTTCCCGACCGTCCTGGGCCTCACGGGCACCCCCGCCCTGCCCGGCCTCGGCGGCGTGGACCTCGCTCCCCTCCTCGCGGACCCGACCGCTCCGTCCATCTCGACGGCGCTCACCCAGATGGGCCTGGACGACCACACCCTCCGCACGGATCGCTTTCGCTACGTCCGCTTCAACGAGGACCCCACCGAGGCGGAGCTTTACGATGTCCAGGCCGATCCCGAGGAGCGCCGGAACGTCATCGCAGACCCCGCCTACGCCTCGGCGAAAGCCGAGATGGAAGCGCGCCTCGCCGATGCCCTCGCGCAGCGCGATCTGCCGCCTCCCTCTCCGGTCCGGTCGGAGCCGTCTCCCGCCTCGGTGGCGCTGTCGCTCGGCCCCGCGCAGCCGAATCCCTCGCGCGGATCGGTTGCGCTCCGGCTCATGCTTCCAGATCGGGCCCGGGTGCGATGGGAGGCAGTCGATGCTCTCGGTCGGGTGGTCTGGCGCGAGGCGCTCGGTGAGCGTCCCCCAGGCGAGACGTGGCTCCGCTGGAACGGTGCGGCGAGCGGCGTCTACACCGTCCGCGTGTTCGCTGACGGCGAGGTCGTGGGCGTGCGGCGCGTGGCCGTCGCGCGATGATGCGGTCCGCCTCGGTACCGAGGCGGTACCGTGGACACGGGAAGTAGCCAAACGGACCACCTGAAAGGGATCCGAGGGGGAGGGAAAGGTCAGGGAGACGGCGGGTAGGCTCCGGGTCCGTTGGCGGCCCTGCGCCGCGTCCTTCCCAGTTCCTGCTTCCCTCATGACCGCTCGACTCGCTTCGCTGGCTCTGATGTTGGCGACCCTTCTCCCCGGCCTCGCCCTCGCGCAGACCGAACAGATTCTCACCCCCTCCGGCACGGCCGCCTTCGACCGCGTGGGCAACAGCGTCGCGGTAGACGGCGACCGGCTGCTCGTCGGCATTCCCGGTGACGATCAGGCAGGCAGCAACGCCGGGACCGCCGTTCTCTACGAGTACGCCAACGGCTTCTGGGCGGAGACCGCCACCCTGATCCCGCCGTACGTGAGCGATCCGCAGGGCGCGGGCTACAGCGTCGCCCTGGACGGCGACCGGGCCGTCCTCGGTGCGCCGTACCCCAACAGCCTCGGGGGCCTCGCCTACGTCTTCGACCGCATCAACGGCGCGTGGGTGTTCACCCAGGCCCTCACCGCGACTCCTCAAGCACCGGGCATCGGGGTGGGCTGGAGCGTCGCGCTCGACGGCGACCGGGTGGTGCTCGGCACGCCGGGCGATGACACCGGCGCCACGGACGCAGGCGCGGTCCTCGTCTTCGACTTCGCGAACAACGCTTGGACGCAAACGGCCGTGCTGCGCGCCTCGGTGCCGACGGCGAATTCCTACCTCGGCTTCTCTGTCGATGTCTCCGGCGACCGAGTGATCGCAGGCGCGCCCGCGAGCCCCGCCGCCTCTGGCACGAACGCCGCCTACGTCTTCGAGAAGACCGCCAACGGTTGGACCGAGTTCATCCTGACGGATCCGAACGGTGCCTCGGCCGACCGCTTCGGGCACGCCGTGGCGGTGGACGGCCCGCTCGCCGTCGTCGGCGCGCACCGCAAGACGGTCGCCAATCCGCAAGACGGCGCAGCCTTCGTCTACGAGCAGATCGGCAACCCGTGGGTGCTGCAGGCTCAACTCGATGGCACCGGCTCGCACATCCAGCGCAACCTCGGCTACAGCGTCGACATCGAGGGCAGCCGTGTGGTCATTGGGGCCATCTCGACGACCGTGCAGCCGCAACTCGGCGCGGCGTTCGTCTACGATGGCGGCGCGAGTCCATCGCTGACGTCCCGCCTCGGTCCCAGCGACGGATCCCAGGGCGATCTGTTCGGATACGCCGTGGGTGCGAGCGGTCCGCACGTGGCCGTCGGCGCGATGAACAAGAGCGGGGCCGGGTCCCAGACCGGAGGTGCGTATGCCTACACGGACGGTCCTGCGGTGCCCTTCCTCCTCGCACAGGACGCAATCACGATCGGAAAAGCCAACGCTCTGGTGGGAAGCCTCCACGCCAACGGCGACCTCACCCTCAACCGTCAGGTGCAGGGCTACACAGGAGTCTACGAGGCCGACCTGACAGCCACGGGTGCGATCTCCATCGACCGCCGGAACGTGATCGACGGCAACGTGACGGCGGGCGGCGCGCTGAGCGTCCACCCAACGGCCACGGTGACCGGAGCATCCAGCGGAACGGCGACGGTTGCGGCCATCCCGCTTCCTGCGGTGGCGCAGGTCACCCCGGGCACCCAGAACGTAACGGTCACGAGCGCGACGCAGACTCTCGCGCCGGGTGCCTACCGCCGGGTCCGCACCGAGGCGGGAAGCAACCTCACCCTCACCGCCGGAACGTACGACCTGGACCGCCTCCAACTCCGCCCCTCCTCGGTGCTCACCCTTGACGTTTCGGGCGGCCCCATCACGGTCCAGACCGCGACCCAGCTTCTGTTCTCTCGCGACGTGATCCTGAAGGTCACGGGCACCAACGGACCCGACAACGGACTCAGCAATCAGGTCACGTTCCGCACCGCGCAGGCGACGACGCTGTCCATCGGGGCCCGGTCGTTCGTGGTGGGCACCATCGAGGCGCCCCTCGCGCTTGTCCGCTTCCGCGCCGACGTGACCTACGCTGGGCAGCTGGCAGCGCGCGAGATCATCGCGGCCAACCGCACGACCCTCTGGCAGCACGGCGCGGTGCCATCGCTAACCACGCCGTCTCCTGCCTCCACCACACTCCCGATGGTCTCGTCGCTCACGGCGCCTGACGAGGACGTGCTGTCCGTCGCGCCCAATCCCCTCGGTGACCGAGCGACGGTCTCGTTCTCGCTCGCCGAGGCGGCATCTGTGGACCTCCGCGTCTTCGATACACGTGGGCGGGAGGTGGCGGTCCTCGCAGACGGGGTGTTCCCGTCCGGTGCCCACACGGCCGGTTGGGACGCCTCGGTGCTGCCAGCGGGTGTCTACGTCCTCCGCTTGATCACGCCAGAGGAAACGATCACCCGGCGCATCACGCGCGTTCGATAGCCCCGATCCTCCCTCGCGTGGACGGGCACTGCGCCCCGCTGGCCGACGGGCTGGCGGGGCGCTCTCGTTGGAGGGGGTCTCTCCGCCTCGGGACCGAGGCGGGAACGACGGGCGCCCGCTCTGACACTGGTTCGCGGAACGCGATGGGCACGGCTTGTGTCCCGAAGAACCGCTGACGACCGACGAGGTGCAGCGGTGGTCGGCGGTCGATTGCCCGCCTCGGTGCCCAGGGCATCGTCGGAGACGGTATGACGCGTCCTCTTGCACCGAGGCGGAGGCTCTGATGGCCCGCCCGCCTGATGGTTCGCGGTCGGCGGTCCCGAGGCGGGACGACCTACCCGTCAACGGCGTCGAGCACGAGCACCCAGTCCGGTGAGGCGCAGGCCCCGAAGCTGTACACGCCGTTCGCGGGGTACCGCCCGAGGTCGGACGCCTCGCCCGTGCTGGGCGTGAAGCACCACGCCTGGGTCTCGGCTCCCCTCACCTGGCTCAAATCGACGGTGATGGCGCGGCTGTCCGGGACGTACACCACCGCAGTGGACCCATCGGCCGCACGGGCTGCGGCGACCCAGTTGCCATCGGAGCGGCTGCCGCGGTCGCTCGTGACCACCCGGCCGTCGTAGTCCGGCACGAGGGTGTGCAGGGCACGAGACCGCGCGAGGTCGCCGACGTGGATCATGTCCATCGCGCCAGGGTCGCCCAAGGCAGATTGCCAGCCGTTCCCGAAGTACCACACCGGACGGTTGCCGTAGAACTGCCCGAAGGCCCCCCCGAGGAGCGCGGTGTACGCCTGGTAGCGCATGTTCCGAGCCGTGCCCTCGGACTCGTTCTCGTACCTCCCCTCGAAGAACACGAACGGCAGCGCCTGCGAGCGCGTGTAGTCCCGGTAGACCGCCTCGGGGACTTCCGCGACGGGATAGCGATAGGTGGTGTTGAGGTCGAGCCCGATGTAGGCGTACGCGTCCAGCCCGCTTTCCTGCCCGCCATGGCCGGTCCAGAGTTGATCACCGTCGGTTGCGCGGATGCCTGCCGCGACGGCGGCGTAGTGGTCGCGGAGGTCCCACTGTGGGCCGTTCGGGCCCCAGTCGCCGCCCGTGCTCCAGATCACGTGTGGCTGATCGGCGTATCGCGCACCGACGAACTCGCCGTACGTCCGAAGCCGGTCCACGCCGTTGACATACAGCCCGAACGCCCAGCCGTCGAAGCCCTGCTCCCAGCCGGAGTACGACGGAAACGCGACGACGATGAGGCCCATCTCGCCCGCCCGCCGGATGAAGTAGTCGGCGAGTTGCCAGTACGGCTCGTTGGGACGGGTCATGTTCGGGACGTAGCCGTCCACGGTCCCGAGGAAGGGATCGTGACCGTCGGCGTTGCGCCAGCCGGGGGTCTGATCGGAGAAGGCCCAGTCGATGAGGTTGACCTTGAGAGCGGTGAACCCCTTCCGCTTCCGGTCCGCGAGGTAGTGATCGATCTCATCGCGCGTCAGGTTGACGATCCCGGACCACGCCGCATCCCCGTGGAGGAAGACCGGGGTCCCCGTGGCATCCACGATCCGCTGGTTGTCCACGCGAAGGGGGAAGATGTATCGCTCCGGCGCTACTCGCGCGACGCCGTCGGATCGGTCGCCGTTGGCCGCTTGGCCCGGGGGGAGCAGGCCCGTTGGAGGCGCTTGGGCGGAATCGCAGCCCCAGAGCACGAGGGCAGCACAGAGAAGGGAGAGACAGCGGGTGGGGCCCACAGGACTCGACGGCCAAAACAGAGGGATCTCGCCGTAGGCGAGACCTGGGCCGCGAGACGTTGCCAGACGTTCAATTCCCCATTTTGTAACGGCGTGGAGCGTCTGGTTTTGTCCATTCCCTCTGGCCGCTCATCGGGAGACATCGCTCAGGCAGCGGAGCCCGTCCGAACGGAACGAAGCGGACACGCGATAGCCCGCCTCGGTGGTGGTCGTGTACCGAGGCGAAGCACCGAGGCGCTACGTGGCCGCGTAGACCTTGAGCGTGTCGTAGCGCTTGAGCTGGACCTGACCGGCGGGGGCGCCTCGGCGCTTCGTCACGTCGCAGGCGCGGCAGACGTGGACGGGCATCTTGCCGCGCGCGTTCTTGGCCTTGGAGTGCGTCACCGCGAGAGCCGCTGCGCGCTGCAGAACCGGACGCGGGAGCGGGTCCAGCTTGTCTGGGTTTCGGACGATCACGTGGCTCCCCGGCACGCCCGCCGCGTGCATCCACACATCCAGCGGATCGGCGATGCGAAACGTGAGGCGGTCGTTCTCCTTCGCGCTGTGCCCGACGAGGATCTCGAAGCCGTCCACCTCGTGGGTGTCCCAGCCGTCGTACTTCGCAGAGTCGCGTCGGGGCATTGAGGGCGTGCCGCTGTGTACCGTGAGGCTACGGCGTACGTCGTACGGCATGAAGGGAGCCCCGTTGAAGCCTCGCGCCAAACGGCCACGTCCCTGCCCGCCTCGGTGTGGCCCCGAAGCCATCGAGCCCGAGACCGCCCACCCATCTCCCGAGGCGGGCACCCATGTGCAGGACGCAGGTCCCGGTATCCCCTACTCCTCGTCGGCCGGGATCCGCTCACCGGAGGCCAGCGCCCGAACGATCCGGTCGAAGGCCCGCGTGATGCGCGCGCTACGCGCGGTGTAGTGGTTGGCGAAGAGCACGAACGAGAGCGGCTGCCCGCTCGGTCCGTCCACGTAGCCCGCCAGCGCCCGGACCGAGAGCAGCGAGCCCGTTTTGGCGCGGACCGGCACGCCACCGAGGCGGTTGCGGAGCGTGGAGCCCGCGCCTCCGCCCTGCGGGAGCGAGAGACGGAAAGCTCGCGCGTGGCGGTGGGTCCGCATGTGCGCGAGGAGCGCCGCCATCGACTCGGGCGTCACGAGGTCCTTTCGCGAGAGGCCCGAGCCGTCCACGATGGACAGGCCACTGGTCTCGGCGCCCGCCCGGGCGAGCAGCTGCGCCACGCGGCGCGAGGCCGCCTCGGTGCTGCCGCTCGACGACAGCGACCGGAAGACCTGCTCCGCGTACAGGTTGTCGCTGCGGCGGTTGATGCGGCGGATGATCTGGGTCATCGTGGGCGAGACGTACGCGCGGAGCGGCTCGGCGCCGTCGTAGCTCGGCGGGTCCGGGAGGTCGTCCACGTCGGCGAGGTCGGCGTTGACGAGGATGCCCGCGTCGCGGAGGGCGTCCGCGAACGCCGCGACAGCGTAGAGCGTCGGGTTCTCCACGGGGAAGCGAACCGTTCCCCGGTAGCCGCTCGGGATCGTCCCGCCGATGCGGATCTGGTTGGTCCCCAGGACGCGGCTCACCTGGAGGCGCCCTCCGCCTCGGCGCTGCGCGGAGACATCCTCCACGAACTCCACGAGGCCGGGCGGGTCCACGCGCGGGCGGCCATCGCGAAAGCGAACAGAGATCAGATTGTCCCGCCACGAGAGGCCGCTCGCGGGCGGCGCGTAGCGCTCCACACCAACGTGCGTCACGTCCCAGCCTTCGGCGTAGGCGGCGTCCTCGAAGCGGTCGTCGTCGCCGATGATGCGGCCCGTGAAGCTCCGCACCCCCGCCTCGGCGAGCGCCTCGGCCCAGCGCTGGAGCGGGTCCCCGTCCACGCCCGCGCTCCCGAACGTGGGATCGCCCGAGCCCCGAATGACGAGGTCGCCCCGCATCGCGCCGTCGTTCGTGACCGACCCGACGTGGTAGAGCCGCGTGGTGTAGCGGTGATCCGACCCGAACACGTCCAGCGCGGTGGCGGTGGTGAGCAGCTTCATCGCGCTCGCCGGGAGAAACAGCTTGTCCTCGTTCCGCGCGAGCACGACCTCGCCCGTGGTCAGGTCGGCGATGTGGATGCCCCAGAACGCCGTGGGCAGATCCGGGTCCGCGACGATCTCCTCCACCAGGGCCCGCAGGCGGTCCGCCTCGGTGACCGGAAGAGGCGGAAGGCTGTCCGTCGCGGACGCCTCCTCCACCTGCAGGCTGTTCGCCTCGGAGGGCGCGGGCGCGAGGGCGACGAGCCCGGCACCAAGGCCGACGACGAGGGCAGCGAGGACGGAAGGCGAGCGGCGGATCACGGCGGGCGGAGCGGCGAGAAGGCGAAGGCAGACGAGGCAGCACTCTCGACCGTTCCGAGCGCCGGTATCTTCCCCCGAAAGCTCCTCGTCCGCCATGGCCCAGCGCAAGACCAAGAAGACAACGGCTGCCACAAAAAGGCGCCAGCCCCGGCGCCTCGCCGTTCGGATGCCCTTCGAGCGGCGCAACTACGTCCTCCTCCTCGGTGCGGTCGCGCTGATCGTGGTGGGCTACGCACTCATGCTCATCGACAACGCGAGGGGCGTGGGCGAGGACGGCATGTACCTCGCGGTGGACAGCGCGCTCTCGCTCACCATTGCGCCGCTGTTCCTGCTCGCGGGCTACCTCGGGATCATCTACGCCATCGTGGTCGGTGTCGGGGGACCGGAGGACAAGCCGGATGCCCCCGAGCTCGCCCCCGAGGCGGCGGAGGCATGAGGGCGGCCGCGCTCATGGTGCTGACCGTCGCCCTGGCGGCCTGCGGCGGCACCGAGGAGCCGATCCCGGAGGAGGAAGGCGTCTTCGTGCCTGTGCCCTCACCCGAGGACCTCGAGGTGCCTGCGGATTCCTTCGACACCTTTCCCGAGGCGGACTCCCTCGCGCTCGATTCGCTGATCGTGGAGGACTCCGTCCAGGTCACCGAGGCGCCCGCGCCCTCGTTCGCGCCGTTCCTCGCGCAGTTCAAGCAGGCGCTCCAGACGGGCGACGTGGAGGCGTTCGCAGCCGAGGGCGTGGACGTGTGGGTCCTCGCAAACGACCCAGCCTTCCAGCAGCAAGTGCTCGCGGCGCCCCCGGACCAGTACAGCCGCGAGGGCACGCGGCGCGAGACGTGGGTCGTCGTCGGGTTTGATGTGGAAGGCAACGTCGTCCCGGAGGACGAGGCGGACACGGAGAGCGGCCTCGGGCTGGTCTTCGACGTGGTGGACGGCGCCTACCGGCTCGTCCGCGTGGACATGGCGGGGTGATCGTCGCCTCGTGCGTCGATGGCCTCCGCGATGTAGGCATCGATCTTGGCCAGCGTGTTGGGCCAAACACGCGCTTGGTGGATCCGTTGACGGATGAGGATGGCGGTGTTGGCTGCGATCCAGAGAAGCGCGATTCCCGTGAGGATCCAAGAGTCACGAGTGAGGCCGTACCCGAGTAGGAGGGTGATCCCCCCGTTCGGGAACGCGTACTGCCCGATGGCCTTCCAGAGGGATACACTCCCCATGTTGTGAGCCTGGATGAGCAACGCCTCTTCTTCTGCGGAGAAGCCTACAGATTCGTAGTCGATCACAGCGAAACAGGTATGGTGCTCAAGCTACATCTCCTGGCTCGGTGACTTCGCGGGCACACTGGACCCTCACCGCACGACCGAGACCGTCCCGCTCGTGCGTCCCGCCGCCCCGTCGGCCGTGTATCGGTAGACCCCAGGCGCGAGGCGGTCCACGGGCATGCGAGCCGTCCCGCCTCGGCATCGCGCGGTTGCCACCTCCCGCCCGATGGCGTCCGTGAGGCGCACCTCGGTGCAGACCGCCTCGGTCTCGATCCACACGACCCGGGACGCCGGATTGGGGTACGCCCGCGACGGCACCGAGGCGGGCAGTGACTCGGCAGACACAGCGGATCCCGCGAGGGCGGATGCCGCCGGAAGCACCTCGCCGGAGGCGTCGAAGAGCGCGACGTTCTCCCACGCCGAGCCCTCGCCGGGTGCCGCCACCCAGTCGGGCGCCCAGTAGCACGCCCCGAGACCGCCGGGGACCTCGCGAGCGATCTGGGCGACCCGCGCGACGAACGCCGCCTGCCCCTCGGGGGTGGCCGGGTATCCGGGGAGCACCTGCCCCGGCAGCCCGACGAGGTTGTTCGTGTCGTCGTACCACGCGAGGGTCCACGGGTACCCCGTCTCGGTGAGGAACAGCGGCAGGCCGTAGCGCGAGGCGAGGGCACCGAGCGTGGCTTCCAGATCGCCCAGGTCGCCGTGCCACCACGGGTAGAACGAGAGGCCGATCACGTCCGGCCGGACGCCCTCGGCGAACAGGCGGTCAACAAACCACGTCGCGCCCGCCGCGTCGCCGCCTCGGTCCAGGTGGAGCATCACGGCCGCCTCGGGCGCCACCTCGCGGACCGCGTCCGTTGCGCTCGCGAACAACTCACCGAGGCGGGCCCACTGCTCGGGCGTGTCGAACGCGCCGCCCACGCGGCCGTGCGGCCACAGCATCCCGCCCGTGGTCTCGTTGCCGACCTGCACGATCTCGGGTGGCGTGCCCTGCTGCACCATCGCGCCGACGACGCGCCCGGTATACGCCCCCACGCTGTCGCGGAGAGCCGACGCGTCGAGTCCCTGCCACGCGGCGGGCGGGGTCTGCTGCGCCGGATCCGCCCAGGTGTCGGAGTAGTGGATCGCGAGGACGATCCGCAGGCCGAGCGCGTCGGCACGGGTGGCGGCGGTGAGCACGTCGGGCAGGTCGTCCCGGTCGGGCTCGGGCGTGTGCCAGAGCCGGAGGCGGACGGTGTCGAGACCTGCACGGCGAAGGATCGCGAGCGCATCGCCGGGCTGTCCGCCCTCGCGGTAGATGGCGCCTGCGGTTTCCATCTCGTCGAGGAACGACACATCGCCACACGCCATCGGGGCGGGCTGCGCTCCCGCGTTCGTAGTGACCAAGAGGAGGACCAGGAGAAGCGGGCGCGTCATGCTCCAACCTACCGCGGCCCGTTCCCGCCTCGGTGGCGCTCCTGAGAGGGCGACGCCGCAGCGGGTGGCTGCAGCCGGTCGCAGGCCGCGACGTTCATTCGCCAAACCGGTTCTCAATCAGTGGAAGCAGGCGTGAGTCCTCCAGGGCGGCCGTCCGGTGCCCGGCGATGTGCAGGTAGTCCTCGTTCTGAGCGAACGCCAGAAACTCGGGCACGCTTCGGTGGCGGACGAGCAACGCGCGATCCCATCGCTCGTCCTGGGGACCGATCAGGAAGGCATCGGCCTCGCCGTTGAAGAGGACCTCACTTCCGGCCGTCTCCAGAAACGGGAGCGTGTGAGCGATGTAGCGCTCGTACGCCTCGCGTCCCGAGAGGGGCGCGTCCGGCGCGAGGTGCGGGGCCTCGGAGTAGTCGGCCGTCTCGCGAAAGCGGAGCAGGTTGAGCATCACGACCGGGCCTTCGATGCCGCGCTGAACGAATCGGTAGCCCGCGTCCTGCGAGACGGTGACGTGGGTGGGGCGGGACACGCGAGACAGGGGAAGCGTCCGGCAAGCTACCCCGAGGGGTCCCGCCTCGGTGCACCGAGGCGGGCGGTGGGGGCTATCCGCGGAAGCGAGCGGTGTAGCGGATCGTCTCCGTCTCGTCCGGGCCGAGGGTGACCGAGAACTGCGCCGTCCGCGCGTCCAGCCGCTCGTGCTTGTGGGTGGACTGGGTGATCTCCCAGTCGCCGAAGAAGACGCGCTCCACCACATCCACCGAGGCGGCGGTCTCCTTCCGGTTGCGGACCTCCACCTCGACGGTGATCTCGCGGACGCGGTTGGAGATGCGCCGGTTTTCAACCTCGCGCCGGGTG
>JBCCPW010000036.1:0-13911 GCA_039024735.1 Bacteroidota bacterium | reverse complement strand
GATCCATGGACGCGTGCGCTCTTGAGCCGTTGCCCTCCGCTTCGTGCGCGCGTCCAACCGCCCCGCCGCTCCCCTTCGCCAGCTCGCTCGCCTCGTCGCCCTCGCGACGGGCGTCCTCGTGCTTCTCCACGCCGGAGACCTGGAAGCCGGAAGCACCGAGGCGGGCGTCAGGCTCCCCGGCGCAGTCCGCGCCGACACCGACAGCGTCGCGCTCGATCTGGACGACGAGGTCTTGCGCCTCTCCTCGCCGACCGCTGCGACCGACACCACCGAGGCGGACACCGCCGCCGCCGATACGGCTGCCGCTGACACCACCGAGGCGGACTCCACCGCTCGTGCGCGCTATCTCCTTCCGGCCACGCCTCGCGAGACGTTTTACGCGGTTCCGGTCGAGCGACTCGTGCCGTCGTTGCTAGGCGGGAGGGTCCGGGCGCGAACGCAGACCATCGAGTTGGACTCGGCGCTGCTCCAGTATCGCGTGCGCGAGACCATCGGGAACGAGGACATCCGCACACCCATCGATGTCTCGTTGGAGGACTACCTCGCGGCTCAGTTGGAGGCCAACCGCGAAGACGGCTTCCGCCAGATCCTCGGGTCGCGAATCCAGCGCGAGCAGCGGCGTGCGGGGGTCGGGTTCAACATCGACATCCCCGGCGGCGAGGGCTCCGCGTTCACAACCATCTTTGGCAAGAACGAGGTGGACCTCCGCGTGACCGGCAATTCCACGCTGGACATCGGGGCGGGCTACGATCAGAACGCCCTCCAGCAGGCCTCCACCGGACGCGATGGCTCCTTCGCGCCAGACTTTGGGCAGCAGCTCAACCTCAACGTTGCGGGCACCATCGGGGACAAGCTCCGCATCAACGTCAACTACGACACCCAGAGCCAGTTCGACTTCGAGAATCAGGTCTCGCTCGTCTACACCGGCTACGAGGACGACATCATCCAGACCATCGAGGCGGGCAACGTCTTCCTCCAGACGCCGAGTGAGTTGATCCGAGGCGGGCAACGGCTCTTCGGCCTCCGCACGGACCTTCAGTTCGGTCCGCTCTCGCTGACGGCCGTCGCGAGTCAGCAGGACGCCGAGAGCGACGAGGTGGTGATCGAGGGCGGCTCGCAGGCGACGACGTTCTCCCTCGTCCCAACCCGCTACGAGGACGACACCCACTTCTTCCTCGGCTTCGCCTTCTACAACTGGTGGAACGCGGCCCACGCGGACCCGACCGTCCCGACCTCGCCGCCGGGCATGGGATCGGCGGGCATCACGGGCCTCAAGGTGTGGGTACAGGACGCCCAGGCCAACAACGCGACCAGTTCCACCGAGGACCGAATCTGGGGCACGGCGCTCGTGGACCTCGGGGAGCCCGAGCTTGTCCTGGACGGCGGCCGTGGCTACCTCGACGCCATCGGCGAGGCAGCACCACTTCCTGAGGGAAGTCTAGACCAGTACGAAGAGGCGGATCTTGTACGCCTTCGCGCCAATGAGGTCACGGACTATGCCCAGGATTACGGTCTGGGCGAGGGCGACTACAAGACCGGCCAATGGCGCCTGCTCAACGAGGGCTCGGACTATGTCTTCGATCCCAACCTGGGGTGGCTCTCGCTCACGGGTCCCCTCGGTCCGGACGACGCTCTTGCGGTGACCTATCAGTACCGCTCGGGCACGGGGCCTGTGACCGTCGGTGACTTTCAGGACGTGAGCCAGTCGGGCACCTCTACGGGGGCGAGGACCCTCCTCAAGCTTGTGCGAGACAACGCCCCTGTCCCGACCGACGCGGCCTGGGACCTCACGATGCGCAATATCTACCGCGTGGGTGGGCGCTCGCTCAACCCGCGTGATCTGGATCTCCAGGTCACGTACGAGCAGCCCGGTAGCGCCGCTCCGCAGAGGATCCTCCCCGGTGTGCAGATCTCGGACGGCCTCACGCTGCTCCAGGCTCTCGGCCTCGACCGCACCAACGACGCCGGATTGCCCCCGGGAGACAACATCATCGACTTCCGCCCCGGATACACCGTGGATGCTCGGAGCGGCCGGATCATCTTCCCGGTCCGAGAGCCGTTCGGGCGCTACATGGAGGGCCTTCTTCGGGATGGCGCCTACGTCAACGGTACCGAGGTGGGCGTGACCATCGCGTCGGGGTACGAGGCCGTTGCGTCCGACTTCGTCTTCCCGGAGATGTACGAACTCAAGCGCGATGTCGCGGAGCGCGAACTCAACAAGCTGAGCCGCTACGCCATTGAGGGGGAGTACCGAGGCGCCTCGCAGAGCGTGTTCAACGTTGGGTTTGGGCTCGTGGAGGGGTCCGTCTCGGTCCAGTCCGGTGGGGTGGATCTGGTGGAAGGCACGGACTACATCGTCAACGAGACGGCGGGGACGGTGGAGATCCGAAACCCGCTCTACCTCGCGCCGGACAAAGAGGTCACTGTCCGTGTGGAGCGCAACCAGTTGTTCTCCATCGGGAGCAAGACGGTCGTCGGCCTCCGGGGCGACTACCGCATCAGCGAACAGGCCGGGCTCGGCGCGACGTGGATGCGGCTCGCTGAGCGCCCGCTCACCGACAAGTTCCGCATCGGTGAGGAGGCCCTGCGCAACTCCATCGTGGGCCTGGATGGTGGGGTCACATACGAGCCGCGATGGGTGACGCGCGTGCTGGACGGGCTCCCGCTGATTCAGACACGGGCGCCGTCGTCGTTCGAGATCCGAGGCGAGATCGCGCAGTTCTCCCCGGGGCACCCCGAGACGTTCGCGTTCCGGCAGGTCCAGCGAGACCTCAACGCCATCGGCCGAGAACTTGCCCCGGACGAGCGGACCGGCATCTCCTCCATCGACGACTTCGAGGGAGCCGAGAACATCAACACCGCGCTGGAGCAGGCGCCGGGATGGCGCATCGCCGCGCCTCCGCGCGGGGCGGGTCCCGCCAACGTGATTTCATACGTCCCCGGTGCCTCGATCACGGATCCCCGCCTCGCGACGAGTTGGCGCGGCCTGCTCGGCTGGTACTCCATCTCCACCACGGCCTACGACCGCCTCGGGGAGACGCTCGGCGGGCTCCCACTCGCCGCCTCTAAGGTCTTCCCCCAGGAACTCTTCCCCGGTCGCAACTTCTCGCCCAACGAGCGCGCCCAGCCGCTCACCCTCCTCGATGTCTACTTCGATCCCTCGCGGCGCGGCCCGTACAACTACAACCGCGAGTTCGCGACCACCTTCCAGAACGACCCCGCGACCGCCTGGGGCGGGATGACCCGAAGCCTGGACGCCGCCTACGCCGACTTCAACGGCGCCAACACGGTCGAGTCCATCGAGTTCTTGTTTTCCCCCCTCGGTGGACGCGATGGCACCGAGGCGATCTCACCCGGGGCCGTGATGTACATCGACCTCGGCATCCTCAACGAGGACACCATCCCGAACAGCGCGCTCAACTCCGAAGACGGCCTCACCGAGGCGGCTCCCGATGAGGACGAACTCGACGACTGGGGGCGCCTGCTCGACGGCCAGGCGAACAACTCGGTCGATGTCTTTGACACCACCGGCCGAACGGAGGACCTCGGTCTGGATGGGCTCCCATCCAGTCGTGATCTCGTCGCCGATGGTGGCACTCCCTACGAGGTCTCCGAGGCGGACCTCCCCGGTGCCATCGAGTTCATCGGCGCGCTCCCCGAGGGACCCGAGCGCCGCCGGGCCCTCCTCGATCCCGCGGGTGACGACTACCACAACTTCCAGGAAGACGTCTACTTCGACGACAACGGCCTCTTCCCGGGCCGTGCGTCCGCGCAGGAGCGCTACGCCCACTACTACGCCGGAAGCGAGCTCAACACCACGCTCTCACGTAATCAGGTGCTTCCCGGCCGCGAGAACGGGATCTCGCAGATCCCGTCCACGGAGGACATCAACAACAACTTCTCCACCACGAAGGTCTCCGAAGAGCGCTTCTTCCGCTACGCGCTTCCCCTGGACGATGCCGGGCTCCAGGCCAGCCCGTATTTCACTGGGAGCACCATCGAGGCCTCCGGATCCACGTGGTACCTGATCCGCATCCCCGTCCTGGACGAGAGCCGAATTGACGAGGGCGGCGACCTCTCCAACGTCGAGATGGTGCGCGTCTGGACGACGGGGCACCAGCGCCCGGCCACGCTCCGCTTCGCGACGTTCGAACTCGTCGGCAGCCAGTGGCTGAAGTCCAACCAGACGGGCATCGTGGACGAGGTCGATGAGGGCTCCGAGCCCGAGCTGTTCATCGCGTCCATCAACACGGACGAGAACCCCCGGCAGTACCTCACGCCCGTGAGCGCGCAGCGCCCCGTCGCGCGAGACGTCAACGGGCAGATCCGCGACGCCCGCGAGCAGTCGCTCGTGTTCCGCCTCGAAGGACTCTCCGAAGGGCAGGCCCGCGCCCTCTACAAGCCGTTTACGACCCGCCGCCAGGACCTCACGCGGTACTCCAACGTGCGGATGTTCATCCACGGCGAGGGGTTCGAGGTGGAGGACAGCGTCCGCGTGTTCATGCGGATGGGCTCCGATGAGACCGAGAACTACTACGAGATCGAGCAGCCGCTCTATCCCGCCGAGAGCGCCTCGGTGATTGACGCCTTCGGCGACGGCGACAACTTCCTCGACGTGACCGCCGCCGCCGACTACCTGTGGCAGACCAACGCTTGTCCCGGCGGCGACGACCCGGAGGGTGACGGGGCCGCCACCCGCACGGACTGCACCGAGGCGGACCGCCTCGATCTCAACTCCATCAACGTCGTTCTGTCTGAGCTGAACCAGCTCAAGGTCTCGCGAGACCTCGACGGTGCTCCCATCACCGAGCGGTACACCCTCGGTCGCCGCCCCGAGGGGGCTCCGCCCGGTACCCGGCTGTCCATCGTCGGCACGCCCTCCATCCAGTCCATCTCGACCATCGTCGTGGGCGTCCGCAACGGGGCGGGTGGGGATGCCACCCCGCTCAATGACGTGGAGGTGTGGTTCAACGAGTTGCGCGTGACCGGCTACGACGAGGAGGGAGGACGGAGCGGCTTCGTGACCGCGCAGGCCCGGTTGGCGGATGTCGCGAGTGCGAACGCCCGGGTGTCGTTCAGTCAGGACGGCTTCGGTAGCCTCGGTGGCGGCCTAGGGGAGCGCGATTACGTGGACCGCCTCGGGTTTACGTTCTCCTCCACGTTCAACGCGCATAAGCTCGTGCCTGAGCGGTTCGGCTGGAACGCCCCGGTCCAAGTCTCCATCCAGGAGAACGAGAGCACGCCTCGGTTCGACCCGACCAACAGCGACATCCGCATCGACGACCTCGTGCAGCGGGCGCTCTTGGACGAGTCCGTCTCGGAGCCGCAGCGCGAGATCTCCGCTGACTCCATCCGCGCCGCGGCCCAGACGATCCAATCGCAGCGGACCTTCCGCGTGCCCATCTCGAAGTCCGGCTCGCGCTCGCCCTGGCTCAAGTACACGCTGGACGGGCTCAACCTCTCCTATACCAACACGTCCTCCGAGGGGCGGTCCCCACGGCAACTCCTGAGCACCAACGACACGTGGCGCGTGGACGCGTCGTATCGGCTCAACGTGCCGCGGCCCCGGACGGTCCGGCCGTTCTGGTGGACCGGAGGTATTCCCCTCCTCGGTAGCGCCCTCGAAGGAGTCCGCTTCGACCTGCTCCCGCGATCGCTGTCCGTCTCGGCCAACACTGGGCGCACGGTCACCGTCAGCCGCGAGCGTCCCCTCGCAGCCGACCTGAGCCAGCCTGATCTCGTCAACGACTTCCTCTACCCTCGCCGGACCACCCACGACTTCGGCCACACTCGGTCGGTCAACCTCCAGTACCGGCCGCTCACGTTCCTGAACCTCTCCTACGGCGCCAACTCCACCCAGAGTCTGGACATCGCGGGCGTCGACGAGCGGTTCTCTGTTCTCGTGCGGGACACGGCGGGCGTCTTCGGCGAGCGCGGTCGCATCCAGCAGTTCAACCTCTCGCGTGATGCGGCGGCCGTCCCGGGAAGCCAGGTGTGGGAGGCGTTCGGTGTCGCAACCGAGGAGGAGTATGACCAACTCCAGATCCTCGGCGGGACGACGCCTCAACTGGATGTTGTGCCCTGGGCAGATGCCGTCGGCGCGACGCTCGGCGGGTACCGCGATCTCCTCACCGAGCGCTACGACCAAACCTTCACGTCCTCCTTCACCATCTCGACGCGCCGGGTGAAGTGGCTCTCGTGGGTCCAGCCGCAGCCCATCTCGTTCAACGCGAGCTACGCGTGGAACTTCCAGCCGATCACGGGTCTGGAGGACCAGACCATCGCGGGGGTGGGCACCTCGGTGCAGGTGAATACGGGCCTTCGGCTCCGTCCGAAGGAGTTCTGGCGGCTGTTCCCCTTCTACCGCTCGCTCGAGGAATCGGCCCAACGGGCTCGCCAGGATGCGGACCGCCGCCGCCGCGAGCGCGAGGCCGAGCGCCAGCGCCGTCGGCAGATGGAGGATGACGCGGCCCTGAGCGGGGCGGAGGGAGCCGAGGGGCCGTCAGAGGAAGCTCCTGCCCAACAGGTCCAGCAGGACCAGGAAGAACCCGAGGCGGATCGAGCGCCGCTCATCGATTTCGTCGGCATCGGCCGGCGAATCTTGCTCGCCGTCACCGGCACCGACGATCTGCAGGTGACCTACCGAGGCGCGTTCCAGTCCACCGGCAACGGCGTCGTGGGCGATGGGTTCAGTTTCCTGGCGGGGGTGACGGGCAATGCACCGCCTCTGAGCTACCGCCTCGGCCTCGACCGTCGTCTCCCGCTCCGCTCGCGCCTGAGTTCGCCCACGTCCACCCTGCAGCTTCAGGACGTGCTGGGAGACGACCATCAGATCGAGGGGCGCACCTCCATCGAACTCACCCCCACCCTCCGGGTCTCCTTCACGGCCACCACGAGTTGGGATCGCAACGAGACCTATCCGATTGAGCGCACCGGAGACCTCCTCGTGGAGCAGGATCCCATCCTCCGGGGCTCCGGGAGTTCCACGGTGTTCGCGATCCCGGGCTCGTACGAGGCGCTCCTCAGCCGCCATGAGGATCGCTACCGTCGAGACATCGCCGGGGCGTCCAACGACGACGGCTCGTTCACGTCGGCTGCGGGATCCGCGAGTGGCCTCACGTCCGACTTCGCGCAGACGTTCGGACGTGGGCTCGGGACGTTCGGACCGGACGGCCTCTTCCGCATCCCGCTACCGTCCTGGGAGGTGAGTTGGAGTGGGCTGAACCGATGGCCGCTCCTGCGCAGCTTGACCCAGTCGGTCACGGTGCAGCACTCCTACTTCGCCTCCAGCGATGCCCAGTACGAGTCGTTCGACATTCTCGGAGACCGGTTCCGCAACATCGGCGGGGTTTCGCTGCTCACGCCCGTCTCCGAGGTGGAGCCGACGACGTACGTCGTCAACGAGCGCTTCCAGCCGCTGATCGGCGTGCGGGTGGGGTGGAAGGGGAGCCTCCAGACGGAACTGACGTGGAACCGCAGCCGCGTGCTGACGCTCCAGCCCGCCTCGGCGTACCTCGTGCAGAAAGAGGTGGGCGACCTGCAGGCCAACATCTCGTTCTCGAAGACGGGCTTCCGGCTGCCGTTCATGAGTCGGCTCCGCAACACGATCCGCCTCACGCTGACCGCCTCGCTCAGTGACGACCAGACGCGGAACCGCTACATCGTGGAAGACCTAGAGGACCGACTGAACGGAGATCCGCTGGAGGATCCGGCGCCGCAGCGCTTCCAGCGGGTGTCGTTCTGGCCGCGCGTGGGGTACCAGATCTCGAACCGCGTCAACATGGACGTGTTCTTCCGCTACGAACAGAGCCTCAACCAGGGCGCGACGGGCAGCCCACGCCTCGCCTCGTACGACGGCGGCGTGACGCTGCGAATCTCGTTCTCGAACTAGTGCTCTGACACGACGTACCCGACGAGGTACCCGAATCGCCGCTTTGGATCCCGTCACGCGTCTCGTGACACGCTCCAGCCCGGTTCACCTGCCGACTCTCTCCGCCTCGGTGCCTCCACCGAGGCGGGCCTCCTCGCACCGTGACACAGACCGCTCTCCTCTGCGACCTCGGCCGGATGGACTACCGCGAGGCGTGGCGCCTCCAGGCCGAGATCCAGAGCCGTCTCATCGCGGCGAAGCGTGCCGAGCCGCCCGAGGACCTTCCGCACGTCCTGCTGCTCGTGGAGCACCCGCCGGTCTTCACGCTCGGCAAGAGCGGGGACATCCAGAACCTCCTCGCGGATGAGGCCACGCTCCGCGAGCGGGGCGCGACGTACGTCGAGACGGACCGAGGCGGGGACATCACGTTCCACGGGCCGGGGCAGATCGTGGCGTATCCGATCCTCGACCTCGACCGCCTCACGAACCCCGAGGGCGAGCCGCTGCGCGACCTCCACCGCTACCTCCGCGAGATGGAGGAAGCCGTCGTCCGCACGTGTGCCGAGTGGGGCGTCCGGGCCGGACGGGTGGCGGGCCGGACGGGCGTCTGGGTGGGGCCCGACGACCGAGGCGACGAGCGGAAGGTGTGCGCGATGGGCGTCCGGTGCTCGCGGTGGGTGACCATGCACGGTCTCGCGCTCAACGTCGCGACGGACCTCGCGTGGTTCGATCTCATCGTGCCGTGCGGGATTGACGACCGAGGCGTGACGAGTCTCGCCCGCGAGAGCTACCAGGCGGTCTCCCGCAAGGCCGTTGCCGAGGCGCTCACGGGTCACCTCGCGGACCGCCTCGGTGTCAAGCTCCATCGCGTGGAGACCTCTGAGCTCAATGACCTCGTGAGCCCAGGTAAAATCTCCGCGTCCGCCCGCTAGCCGCCAACCAAGACGGCTCGCTCCCGTATCATCGCGCCACTTCTCTCCAGACTCCACGAGACCATGCCGTTCAGCGTCGATCAGTTTGCCCGTCAGTTGCTCATTGAGGCGCTCTTCTACGACGAGGAGTACGGCGCCCTGGGCAACGTCAGCCTCATCGATCCCGCGAGCGTCCGCGAGCGCTACCTCGCCTCGTACGATCCCGAGCGAGACACCTTCCTGATTGAGGAGGCCGTGGAGTGGGAAGACCTGGACGCGGACGAGGACGGCGAGGTGGACTACGCCCTCGCTGTGGACGGCAAGGAGCACGGCACGTACGAGACGCCGGAGGACACGGCCGACCAACTGCTCAACCTCGCGCGGGAGCACGCGCTGATGCCCAGCTTCATGATCCTCTTCGAGGAAGACGCGGCCTAATGCACCCTCCAGGCGGGGACGCGATACGGCGTCGTCCCGCCTGGGTGCTCGTGTCCCGGAGACTCCACGCCAGCCCGGTTCTGGTCTCGCGGCCGAATCTGAGGGCCCGTGGCGTCTCCTCGCTGCGCAGGTCACTCTCCATGACCGACCCGTTCGCCTCCGGCCTCCCGACCCTCTGCACGGAGCGTCTGTGCCTCCGTCATCCCACCGAGGCGGACCTCCCGGCCTTCCTCCGCGTCTTTGGCTCTCGCGAAGACCTGCGGTTCTGGAGCCACGGCCCGCTCACCGACGAGGCGACCGCGCGGACGTACCTCGGCGCGATCCACGATGGCGTCCGCGACCGGACGCTCTTCCAGTGGGCCATCGCCGACGGGGAGACGGACGCGATGATGGGGACGTGCACGCTGACGGCGTGGGACCGCGACAACCGCCACGCCGAGATCGGGTTCATCCTCGCGCGCGAGCGCTGGGGCCGGGGCCTCGCCACCGAGGCGGTCCGCCGGGTGCTCACCTTCGGATTCGACGCGATGGGGCTGCACCGGGTGGAGGCGGACGTGCATCCCGAGAATGGGGCGTCCCTGCGTCTGCTCGAAACCCTCGGGTTCCAGCGGGAAGGCTATCTCCGCGAGAGGTGGCGCACGTTTGGCGAGTGGGAGGACAGCGTGGTGCTCGGTCTGCTGGAGGGCGCGTTTGAGCAGGGGCACGGCGCGAGGCCGCCTCGGTCCTCCGCGTAGCTTCGCACCATGCCGTCTGCTACGTTCCTCGGAGTTGCCTTTGTCATCGGCGCCGTCGCCTCGGTGGCGGTGGCAGTCCTCCGGGGACCCACATTCGCGGGGACCGTTGCCAAGGCGACGACAGTGGCGTTCGTGCTCCTCGCCATCGCGGCGTTTCTGCTCTGATCCCCTCCGCCTCGGTGCGTCCCGAGGCCCCGGCTGCCATGCGTGCCCTCGTTCTCCATCGCGACCCCGACCATCGCGTCTCCCTCGACGACGTGACCGAGGCGGACCTGCCCGACGGCGACGTGCGGATCGAGGTCTCGCACTCCAGCCTCAACTACAAGGACGGCCTCGCGGTCACCAACACGGGCAAGATCGTCCGGGGGGCGTTTCCGTTCGTTCCGGGGATTGATCTCGCGGGGACGGTGGTGGAGTCGGGCAGCGAGGCTTGGGCGGTGGGGGACCGGGTGGTCCTGACCGGCTGGGGGACGGGCGAGGAGCGGTGGGGCGGCTACGCCGAGCAGGCCCGCGCGCGCGCCGAGCACCTCGTCCGGTTGCCCGAAGGGCTCTCCACCGAGGCGGCGATGGCGATGGGCACGGCGGGGTTCACGGCCGCGCTGAGCGTGCTCGCGCTGGAGCACGAAGGCGTGACGCCCGCGAAGGGACCAGTGGCCGTGACGGGCGCTTCGGGCGGTGTGGGCTCCGTGGCCGTCGCGCTGCTGGCCGCCGCCGGGTTCGAGGTCCACGCCGCGACGGGCACCGCCTCGGCGCACGACTACCTCGGCGCCCTCGGGGCCACCGAGGTGGTAGACCGCGCCACGCTCGCGACGCCCCCTCGCAACCCGATGGGACGTGCCACCTGGGCGGGCGCCGTGGACTCGGTCGGCGGGACGACCCTGGAGACCCTCCTCGCGACGACCCGGCGCCGAGGCTGCGTCGCGGCGTGCGGGCTCGCGGGCGGGCACCGGCTGAGCACGACGGTCTTTCCGTTCATCCTGCGCGGCGTGGTGCTCCACGGGATCGACTCCAACACCGCGCCTCGGGGGCTGCGCGAGCAAGCGTGGGCGCGGCTGGCCGATGCCATCGCGAGCGGCGTGCTGGACGCCGTGCAGCAGACCGTCATCCCGCTGGCCGAGGTGCCTGCGTGGAGCGAGCGGATCGTCGCGGGCGGGACGGTCGGCCGTGTGGTGGTTGACGTCCGGGCGTGACGGTTCCGCCTCGGTGCCTCGGCGGGTCACCGAGGCGGGGGTTGCGACGCGCCCCCTGAGATTTTCGCCCAGATCGGAGTGGCGCGGGACGAGCCCGGCCGTTTGCTTTCGTACCCCGTACCCCGTACCCCGTACCCCGTACCCCCGATGACCCGCTCCCCCTGGCAGTCTCCCCTCCCGCCGCGCGAGGTCGACGTGGCGGTCGTCGGCGGCGGCGTGATCGGGTGCGCGACGGCGTTCGCCCTGCGCCAGGCGGATCCGACGCTTCGGCTCGCCATCGTGGAGGCCGGTCGGCTCGCCGACGGCGCGAGCGGACGCAACGCCGGGTTCGTGCTCCTCGGGGCGCCCGGCGCGGATCCGGGAGCGGACGATCCGGCGGAGCGCGAGCGGGCCAGTCGGCTCTGGGCCTTCACGAGCGAGAACGCACAGGCCGTCCGCGCGCTGGACGGCCGGGCGTTTGACCTCCGCTGGACGGGCAGCGTGATTGCCGCCGGAGACGACACCGAGGCGGGAACGCTCCGGCGGCAGGCGGACGCGCTCGGCGGCGTGGAATGGCTCGGCCCGGACGCCCTCCACCGCCGGATCGGCGGGCGAGGCTTCCACGGCGGCCTGTTCGTGGCCGAGGGCGGTGTGCTGCATCCTGCGAAGCTGGTGCGTCATCTCGCGGCGCTCTCCGGGGCGGCCGTCCTGGAGCGCTCCCGGGTTCTCCGCCTCGGTGCCGAGGCGGGCGGGGTCGTGATCTCGGGACGCGAAGGGGCGCTTCGGGCCGGGCGCGTGGCAGTGTGCCTCAACGCGTACCTGCCCCAGCTTCTCCCGGAGCTCTCGGGGTGGGTCCGTCCCGTCCGCGCGCAGATGCTCGCCACCGAGGCAGTCCCGCCCGTGCTCGACGTGCCCGTCTACAGCCACGACGGCTACTTCTATCTCCGCCAGCACGCCGACGGCCGACTCCTCCTCGGTGGTGCCCGGCATCTCCATCGCGAGACCGAGGTGGGGTACGAGGACACGACGACGCCGAGCCTCCAGGCCAGCCTCGCGGGGTACCTCGCCGACCACTTCCCTGCGTTGAGCGAAGCGCGGGTCGTGCGCCCGTGGAGCGGCACGATGGGGTTCTCGCCGGATGGACTGCCGGTCGTCGGCGATGCGCCGGGGGTGCCGGGCGTGACCGTCGCGGCGGGCTTCACGGGGCACGGGATGGGGTACGCCGTGCGCTTCGGGCAGCTGCTCGCGCGTCGTATCCTGGGGCAGGCGGACCCGGCGGCGGACCTGTTCGATTCTTCGCGCCTCGTGCGTGAAACGGACGCTTCCGCCCGTTCGTTTGCGACCTGATATCCCCCGATCCACCCCAATGGAACTGACCCAACGCGGCGTCCCTGTCGGCGCTCTTGATTCCGACACCCGCGCCGACTTCATCCTCCGCACGTACACGCACCTCGTCGGCGCGATGCTGGCGTTCGTCGCCGTGGAGTACGTGCTCTTCACCACCGGCATCGCGCAGGCCATCGCCGCCCCGATGGCGGGCAACTGGCTGCTCGTGCTCGGAGGCTTCGTGCTCGTGAGCTGGCTCGCGAGCCGGGCCGCCCACACGGCGCGCTCCAAGGCCGCGCAGTACGCCGCCCTCGGCGGCTTCGTCATCGCCGAGGCGCTCATCTTCGCGCCGCTGCTCTACTCCGCGATGCTCGCCACGGGCGACCTCTCGCTGATCAACAACGCCGCCTGGGTCACCCTCCTCGGCCTCGCGGGGCTGACTGGCGTCGCGTTCTGGACGCGGAAGGACTTCTCGTTCCTAGGCGGTCTGCTCAAGTGGGCGTTCGTCCTCGCGATCGTCGCCATCGTGTCGGCGCTGCTCTTCGGCTTCGAACTGGGCACGTGGTTCTCCATCGCGATGATCGGCCTCGCGGGCGCGGCCATCCTGTACGACACCTCGAACGTGCTCCACCACTACCCGGAGGACCGCTACGTGGCGGCCTCGCTGGAGCTGTTCGCGAGCGTCGCGCTGATGTTCTGGTACGTGCTCCGGCTGTTCATGTCGCGCGACTAGCTGCCTGCACGAACCGCTGTCACGCCGCCGCTCTCCGCCTCGGGGAGCGGCGGTACTCGTTTCGGATGGCTCCGCCTCGGTGCTCCCGTTGACGCACCGAGGCGGGTGCGTCCAGGCGGTATGCGTCAGATGGGCTTGCCCACCGCGTAGACCGTATCGCGAGACAAGTCGGCGCCCGACGGCCATCCGATGCCGCCTCCCCCATTGACAGGCCGGGCGCGCTCAAACTCGCCAACCTCTTTCAGGAGGCGAAACACGCCCTTATCCAGGAACGGTCGGCACTCCACGCGGCGGACCTCACCCGTAGCGAACGTAACGCGAAGGGCAAATCCGCTCAGAGGTTCAACGCGAAGGACGCGGGGCGCGAGAGCGGTGCGGGTCTCGGTCATGGAGCCGTCAGGTCAGGGGCGCGATTTTCTGTGGGGGCTCACCGTCAACGGCAGCGGCCCATGCCTGTTGCAACTCGTCCTCTCGCATCACCGCCCAGGCTTTGACCAGCTTTTCCTTCTTCGATGGAAGGGAGCCCGCGAGCACGTCGGCGTCTGGAATGCTGATGACCACCTCGTCGTCCGCATACACCGCGTGAAAGTGAGGGGTATGGTGAACCTTGTTGTCTTGGTAGTAAAGGTAGATCACGATGCCGAAGAACTCAGAGATGCGTGGCACGGTGAGAGGTGAGGCGTGGTCCCTCAACCTACACTCGTCTCCCTCCGCCTCGGTGCTCCCGTTG
>JBCCPW010000035.1:0-13970 GCA_039024735.1 Bacteroidota bacterium | reverse complement strand
CGGAGACGGAGGCCAGTGGCCGCCTCCAGTTCGGCGAGGCGCGCGAGCACCTCGAAGCGAGCGACGCTGCGGGCCTGCTCGGCCTGCGTCAGCGCCGTCTGCGCGTCGATGAAGTCGGCTTGGTTGGCGTCGCCGAGGGCGACGAGGCGGGTCGTGAGGCGGAAGCCTTCGTCGCCGAGCGCGACGCGTTCGCCCGCGGAGCGGAGATCGGCGTAGGCGACAGCCAGCCGCTCGTGGGCGTCGCGGACCTGGAGGCGGATGTCCGCCTCGGCGGCGGCACGGTCGGCTTCGGCAGCGGCCCGCTCGGCGCGGGCACGGGCCACGCGAGCGCCGTCACCGGAGGCTCCAAACGGCCGCCAGCGAACCACAGCGGAGGCGAGCACGAACGGCTCGTCCAGCGCATCGCGCCCGCCCGTCGCTCCCGCATCCACCCGCACGCCGAGGGTGGGCAGGAACTCCGCACGGGCCGCACTCACGGCGGCATCGCGCGCCTCGACCGCCGCGCCGAGCGCCGCCAACTCCGCACGAGCGGCAACGGCGGCGGCTTCCAGGTCCTCGGCTGTGACCACCGAGGCGGGATCCGCCTCGGTCACGAGACGGAGGGGGCCAGCCGGGAGCGTGTCGGGAAGAGGCGCCTCCACGGCCTCCGGCACTGGGGCATCGAGGGGGCGCCCGACGAGCCGGTTGAGCGACGCCAGCGCGAGCGTCTGCCCCCGCTTCGCCTCGCGCAGATCGGTCTCAACCGCCAGCGCCTCCGCCGAGGCGCGGACAACGGCCACGCGGAGACCGGCGCCCGCGGCCCGCTCGCGTTCGGCCCGGCGGCGGAACTCCGCCACGCGTCGCGCGGCGGCTTCCTGCACCTCCACGCCTCGGGCGGCCGCCCGATAGCGCCAGTACGCGGCGCGGATGGCCCCGCGGAGTTCAGCGGCGTAGGCCTCGCGGGTGGCGACGGCGGCGGCCTCTTGCGCACGAGCCGCGCGAAGGCTCGCGCCCAGAGCCGGCACAAACACCGGCTGCTCGGCGACCAGCCGGACGTCCGCCTCGGTGCGGGCCAGCGCGATGGACTCGTCCTCCAGGCGCGGGAACGCAGGTGGCAGGCCGTCGCGGGCTCGAAGCTCGTCCAGGGTCTCGTAGACCGGGTTGAGCAACTCACCGAGGGGGAGATCGATGGTCCGTCCGCCTTCGGCGACGGTGCCCCGGGCCTCAATGCCGACCGTCGGGCCGAAGGCACCGCGAGCGGCCCGCGTACTCGCCGAGGCGGCCTCGGACGCCGCGCTGAATCGCGCGAGGGTCGGGTTGGCCGCGAGCCCTTCCGCCACGAGGGCTTCCAGGGCGGGCTGCGCCGAGGCGGGAAGGGCCACGAACCACAACACCATCGACCAGTGGCGTAGCGCCAGGCGTTGACGTTTTGTCATCAACAATCGAAAAAGAGAGGTCACGACGCAGGCGCCATCGCGCGGTCAATGAGAGAGAAGACGTGATTGTGGACGGACTCGCGGTCGGTCCCCAGCGCGCTCAGAACGGCCTCCTTGTGGGCGGTGACCTGCACGATGCCGTGGACAACACCCCAGAGCGCGAGGGCGGTCTCGGCGGGATCCCCGATATCGGCACGGATGGATCCGTCCGCGACGCCCTGGCCGATGGACTCGGCGAGGGTCGCCAACGTCCCGTGGCTGGCGCGGAGTGCCGCGAGGGCATTGGGCCGCTCTTCCGCCTCGGGGTTGATCTCGCGAGCTTCCACTCGCGCGAGCGCCTCGAACAAGACGGGCCGTTCCTGTGCAAATCGGACGTACGCCCGTCCGATGGCGTGAACGCGGTCGATCCCGCGCGTGTGCGCCGCCGCCGCGTTCGCGAACCGCCACCCGAGTTCGTTGCTCGCCCGCACACCGACCGCGTGGTAGAGGTCCACCTTGTCCTGGAAGTAGGTGTAGAGCAAGCCTCGGCTCAGGCGCGCCTGCTTTGCCACATCGGCCAGAACGACGGCGTCAAATCCCTTGTGGGACAGGACAGCCTCCGCCGCGTCCAGGATCTGCTGGCGGCGGGCCTCTTTCTCTTCGAGGCGGCGTTGTTGGACGGGGGTGGGCACGAGACGGGATCGGGTGTCGCGGCCCCCTCAACTTTGACGTTTTGTCAATGTTCCCATGACTCTGATATTTCCGCGCCGCGGGCCGTACCTGCACGTCCCGCCTCGGTGTCATGACCCTCCGATCCGCTGCTCTCCCCTTGTTCGCAGTCGCGACGATTGGGGTCTACGCGGCCGCCCTCGCGGTGGCAGCCCGCCTGTCGGCCGCGCCCGACCCCACGCTTCTCGCCGCCGCCCTGGCCGCCGATGTCGTCGTGCTCGTGCCGCTGCTGTACTACGGTCTCGTGGTGTGGGGGCGCGGCGCCTCGCCGATCACGCTCGCCCCGGTCGTCGCGCTGAGTCTGGTGGGGGCGTACGCGGTGCTGCCGGAGGCCCACGAGGGCGTGCTCGGATGGTTCGGGATCGGCGTGGTGCTGGTGGAGGCCGCCGCGCTGACCTGGGTGGGACTGCGCGCCCGGATCGTCGTGCGGGCCTACCGCCGCTCCACCGAGGCGGACCTGCTCGCGAAGGTTCGCGGCGCGCTGGCCGCAGCCGTTGGCCCGGGTCTCGTCACCGAGGCGCTGGCGACCGAGGCGGTCGTCCCGCTGTACGCCCTCGGCCGGGGCCGTGAGCCGCGCGACGAGGACGCGTTCGGTTATCGCGCCCGGAGCGGATACGTGGCGACCTGCTCGGCCATCGGGCTGGTGGCGCTCGTGGAGTTGGGGCTGGGGCATTTTCTGCTGCTCCGCTACGTCGGCGAGACGGCGGCGCTGACCCACCTCGCGCTCTCTCTGTACGGCGGGCTCTGGCTGATCGCGGACCTTCGCGCGATGCGCGCCCGGCCCATCCGGCTCAGCGCGGACCGCCTGCTCATCCGCTGCGGCCTGCGGTGGACCGCCGAGGTACCGGTTTCCCAGATCGTGGAGGTGCGGCGCCTGACGAAGGGCAGCTACTCCGGGACGGCGGGCTTCTGCGATCTCACGCCTCTGGGAGAGGCGCGATACGCCGTCGTTCTCACGGAACCCGTCACCGCGCGAGGGCCCTTCGGGATCACCCGGTCGGCCACCCGCCTCGGTCTCGATGTGGACGACCGCGAGCGCTTTGAGGCTCAACTGGCGGCCATCGTGGGAGCGGCATGAACCGCCTCGGCACGTCTGCCCGGCACGGATCGAGAGGCGGAGGACCCCGCGCTGCGCCTGCTGGTGAAGCGAGCCGTGGCCGAGCGTCGCGCGGCGCTGGCGATTCCCGCTGAATGACTTGACGCTGCCCTCGCGGAGTCGTTGACTTCGGGATGCGCCGTCTCCTCCTCCTCGCGCTCCTCGCGGCCCCCGCCTCGGTGGCTCAGACCGCCACGGTCACCGGCACGGTGCGCGATGCGAGCGGCACCCCGCTTCCCGGCGCCAACGTCTACCTCTCCGGCACCACCCGAGGCGATGCGGCCGACATCAACGGACGGTACGCCATCGAGGGGATCGCGCCGGGCGCGTACCGGCTGGTGGCGAGCATGGTTGGCTTCGCGCCCGAGGTGGACGAGATCCGCCTCGGTACCGAGGCGGAGGTGGTCGTGGACTTCGAACTGGAGGGGCTGGAACTGGAGACGGCCACCGTCGAGGCGGAGCGCGATGCGCGATGGGAGCGGCGGCTCGCGTGGTTTCAGCGCGAGTTGATCGGCACGAGCGGCCGCGCCGACTCCACCGAGATCCTCAACCCGTGGGTGCTGGACTTCCGCCTCCGCTGGGGCACGCTCACCGCCACGGCCCGCGAGCCGCTCCTCATCGAGAACCGAGCCCTCGGGTACCGACTCCGCTACGACCTCCACGCGTTCTCGGCGTCCTCCGCGCGCGTCTCGTACGACGGCGACGAGCAGTTCACCCCGCTCCGTCCCGCCACCGCCGGGCAGGCCGCGCGATGGGCGACCGCTCGCGAGGCGGCCTACCGGGGCTCCCTCGCGCACCTGCTCCGCAGCCTCCTGCACCGCACCGCCGAGGCGGAGGGGTTCTCGTTCCTGCTCACCTACCGCGACGAGAACGACATCCGGGGCACGGGCGCCACCTTCCGCACCGACAGCCGTCGCCTCGTGCGCGCCGACGACGACGGCTGGGGCACGCTGCGCGTCCGGGGACGGCTGGATGTGACCTACGCCGAGCCCGAGGACCCCGCCTACCTGGACCACCCGTGGACCTCCGAGCGCCGACGCCGTCCGGCGACCGTGCAGACCTCCGGCGTGCACGTGCGCCGCAGCGCCCGCTTCGATCCGCAGGGTACACCCGAGGACCCGTTCGCCATCTCGACGAGCGGCTACTTCGGTTTCGAGCGCCTCGCGGACCGGGTCCCGGAGGACTACGATCCGCCTGGGACAACCACCGACGACGGACCACGGACAACCGAGGGGAGTTGAGATACGGGATCGCACGCCTCTCGGGTGGGGAGTGCCCGCGTGCGGGCGAGGGCGTCCCCCTCGGTGCACCCGGCTCCTCGTGATCGTGCAACGAGGCGGCAGTGGAGCGCCCGTGCGCATCACGCAGGACGCGTCACGGGCCTCGTCCTCACAAGCCCAGTGCTCCGAAGCCGCCTCACATCCGCTGGTTCGTCGGCATGACCATCACCTCGTTGACCGTGGCCCGAGGCGGCGCCGAGAGGGCGTAGAGAACCGCCTCGGCGATGTCCTCCGACTCCAGCGGTGTGGCATCGAAGGAGGACGCTTCGATGAAGTCCTGGTCTTTGATCGCGTGCGGCAGTTCCGTCGCGACGGCGCCAGGCTCCACACACGTCACGCGGATCCCGTACTCGGGGCCGAGTTCCATCCGAAGGCCCTCGGAGAACGCGGTGACTGCGAACTTCGTCGCGCAGTACACCGCGCCACCGAGGAACACACGCCGCCCGGCCACGCTGGAGACGTTGACGATGTGGCCGCTGTTCTGTCCGGTGAAGTGCGGGAGCGCGGCGGCCGTGCAGTAGAGCACCCCGTTGATGTTGACGTCCACCATCTGCTGCCACTCGTCCACGCGAGCGTTCTTGACCATCGAGAGCGGCATCACGCCCGCGTTGTTGACGAGCACGTCCAGCCGCCCGAACGCCTCCACGGTCTGCGCGACGAGCGCCTCGCACTGCCCGCGATCCGTCACGTCGGTCTCGATCACGAGCGCCGTGCCCCCGGCCGCCTCGATCTCCTCGCGGAGCGATTGGAGACGATCTGCGCGGCGAGCCGCGAGGACGATGCGGGCCCCGTTCTCGGCGAGGAGCCGGGCCGTGGCGGCTCCGATACCGGAGGAGGCGCCGGTGACAATGACGGAGAGATCCTGAAGCGCGGACATGGGCAGAGGGAAAGTGGACGGCCCCAACCCCGCCCGGTCGCTCGGGTTTCCAGGCCCTCCCGCCTCAGTACCGAGGCGGGAGACGAACCCCCGCCTCGGTGTGCCGCCTGGCCCCACCGAGGCAGACCGACCGGCTCACGCCGCAGAGGTGGGCGCCTCGTCCAACTCCGCCTCGGTCATCACGCGCGGGTACCGGATCTGCTCCACGAGCCGCTGCACCCGCTCCGACGGCGGGGGCGTCGCGAGGCTCACGCCGATGGTCAACGCGAAGTTGAGCATCATCCCGATCACGCCGATCCCCTGCGCCTTGATGCCGAAGAAGCTCTCCGCGATGGGCTCCGGGAAGAACGACGGCGCCACCACGCTCGCCCGCATCAGCACGATGGCGATGAACGTGAACCCGAGGCCCGCCGCCATCCCCGCGATGGCGCCCTGCTTGTTGGCGCGCTTCCAGAAGATGCCCAGCACGATGGTCGGGAAGAAGCTCGCCGCCGCGAGTCCAAACGCGAAGGCCACCACCTCAGCGACGAACCCGAGCGGATAGATCCCGAGGAGGCCCGCCAGCGCGACGGCCACGAGAATCATCGCGCGGCCCACGTTCAGCCGCTGCTTTTCTGTCGCGTTCGGCCGGAGCAACTTGCCGTAGATGTCGTGCGCGAGGCTGGACGAGATGACCAGGAGCAACCCGCTCGCCGTCGAGAGCGCCGCGGCCAGGCCCCCCGCCGCCACGAGGGCCACGATGAACGGCCCGAGGCCCGACAGTTCGGGCGTGGCAAGCACGATGATGTCGCGGTTGATCGCGCCGAGGAAGGCGTTCACGTCGCCCCCGCTCGCGGCAATGGCCGCCGTGTCGATCAGCCCGGTGGCCGCCCAACTCTGGACCCACCCTTGCGCAAGGAACCCATCGGGGCCGAGTTCCACGTACTGCTGCAAGATGGCCGTCTTGGCGAACACCGCGATGGCGGGCGCGGTCGTGTAGAGAATCGCGATGAACAGCAGCGCCCAGAACGCACTCCACCGGGCCGCGCGCACACTCTTGACGGTGTAGAACCGCACGATCACGTGCGGCAACCCCGCCGTCCCCACCATCAGGCAGAGCGTGATGCAGAAAACGTTCAGCAGGTCGTTGTTGACGAACGGGCTGGAGTACGCATCCAGCCCGAGATCCGTCTGGATCTGGTCGAGGATCGGAATCGCCTCGCCGATGGCGACCTGAGGGACCGGGTTGCCGAAGAGCGTCAGCGCGATAGCGATCGCGGGGACGGTGTAGGCAAAAATGAGCACGCAGTACTGCGCCACCTGCGTGTAGGTGATTCCCTTCATCCCGCCGAGCCCGGCGAAGAAGGCCACAATCACCATCCCGATGCCGACGCCTGCTTCAAAGGGCACGCCCAGAAAGCGCCCGAAGGCGACACCCACGCCGCCCATCTGACCGGCCACGTACGTCAGCGAGACGAAGATGGCCGCGATAGCCGCCACGAGCCTCGCCGCTGGCGAATCGAAGCGTGCCGCGACGAAGTCCGGGACGGTGTACTGGCCGAACTTGCGCAGGAACGGCGCGAGCAGCAACGCCAGGAGCACGTAGCCGCCCGTCCAGCCCATGAGGTAGACACTGCCGTCGAAGCCCTGGAAGGCGATCAGGCCCGCCATGGAGATGAAGCTGGCCGCGCTCATCCAGTCGGCCGCGGTGGCGGCTCCGTTGGCGATGGCGGGCACGCCGCCCCCTGCGACGTAGAAGCCCGACGTGGACGCGACGCGGGAGCGCCAGCCGATGTAGAGGTACGCGGTGAACGTCAGGCCGACCGTCACCCAGGTCCATTCTTGGATTCCCATAGTAGGTAGGGTCTAGTGGGCCTCGGAGGCCGTGGAGGTGGTTTCGTCTGTCTCCTCCAGACCGGCAGCGCGGTCGGCGCGGTCGCTCGCAAGGGCGTAGATGAGAATGAGCGAGACGAAGACGAAGATGGAGCCCTGCTGCGCCATCCAGAAGCCGAAGGGGATGCCTCCAAACGAGATCTCGTTGAGGGCAGGAGCACCGAAGATGGACATCCCAAAGGCGACGATCGCCCAGACGATGAGGAGGACAACGATGCGGCGAATCTGGGCTTGCCAGTACTGCTCTTTGGTCATGGAGAGGAGAGCTAGAAGGTGAGGAAAACGGAGAGGTTGCCCCGGACGTTGACGACGGTCTCGTCGGTGCGGCCGCTCGGCGCCAGCGTGTCGTCGTAGACATCGGCGGGGCCGTCGCCGGTGATGTAGCGGGCGCCCGTGGCTTGAAGCTCGGCGCCGAACCGCATCGCGCCCGACGTGACCGTCACGCGCGGGGAGACGCGCCAGACCGACGCGATGGCGTGCGTCTCGCCGTACCCGCGCGCGGCGAAGGCCGCCGTCTCGGGGCTCAGGCCGGAGTCCTCGGTGCCGAGGTTCTCGAGATAGCCGCCGAACAGACCCACACTCACGGGACCCGTGGTCTGCGCATCGGCCCAGGCGGCAGCGACGTTGAGAGGCCGCGCGGCGCCATCCGCCACGACGTAGCCGCCGGTCATGAGGTGGTCGGCCAGGTCCCCCCCGTAGGTCACGTTCGTGCGGACCTCCACGCCCTGGCCTTTGTAGGTCGCGTGGGCCTGTAGCGCGCCGGAGTTGAAGCGGTCGGCTGTGCTCTCCGGGCGGATCCACTTCGTCGTCGCGTTGAGCCCGGCAGAGAGCGATCCGGAGCGGACCGCGAGACCTGCCATCGCCGTGGGGAGGGCGGCCTCTTGCTGGCGCTCGGCGCTTCCGATCTCCTGGAAGGCATCGCGCTGCTGGGCGAGGACACCGGTCAGCGTCACCGGCCCAACCGACTGGCGGAGGCGGATCATCGGGTACCGCGCGAACGGATTGAAGGGCGCTCCCGCCTCGGTGGCGACGGTTTGCGCCCACGAGGAGAGAAAAAACGGCGACCACTCCATGCCGAAGAGCGCCTCGCGGTTGCTCGTCTCCCACGTCATCGTGGCGAAGGCTCGCCGGATGCGAAGGTTGTTGAGGTCGTCGTTGGTGGGCCCGTAAAAGTCGGTCTCGATGAGGCCCGACACCTCGGCACCGAAGGTCTTCGGGAGGTCCGAAACCGTGAGGGCGACCCGCGAGAAGAACGGAAAGAACAGCAGGTTGTCCACGTCGTTCGGCTCCCCGTCGGCGCTGGTCGCGAGCGCTGGGTAGAGCACGAAGTCGCCCTCACGAGCGCCGACAATCTGCTGGGTGTCGTAGTAGTAACTGGACTTGATGAATCCGTTCAGCCGGACGGTCTGGGCGCCCGAGGCGGGGGCGATGGCTCCACCGAGGAGGAACAAGAGGGGGAGGACGAACCGTACCTTGGGTCGTCTGTCTCGCGATGTCATGAGGTGCTACTCGGACGGGTGAGGCAGGCTGCCCGTGGCCGATGGCAGTCGGCGGCGGGCCTGATGCGGAGCCGTTGGCTCCAGTGCGGGACGGTGATCGTGGCAGCGACGCCGTCCCGCTTTGTGTTTGCAAGAGGCTCAGACGTAGTCCACCTGATCCTCCTCGGGGCGGTTGCGGCGGCCGGTGATGAGCTTGTCCACTACGCTGGGGTCCGCGAGGGTGGACACGTCACCGAGGCGGTCGTGCTCGTTGGCGGCAATCTTGCGCAGGATGCGCCGCATGATCTTGCCGGAGCGCGTCTTGGGCAGGCCCGCGATGGCGAACTGAAGGAATTCCGGGGTCGCGATGGGGCCGATGACGGAGCGCACGTGCTGGCGGAGCTCGCCGCGCAGGTCCTCGCTCGGCGTCTGATCCGAGTTGAGCGTGACGTAGGCGTAGATGCCCTGCCCCTTGATCTCGTGCGGCACACCGACCACGGCCGCCTCGGCAACGCCCGGGTGAAGGACGAGAGCGCTTTCCACCTCGGCGGTGCCCATCCGGTGACCCGAGACGTTGATCACGTCGTCCACGCGGCCGGTGATCCAGTAGGTGCCGTCGGCGTCGCGGCGGCAGCCGTCGCCGGTGAAGTAGCTGCCGGGGTAGGCCGTGAAGTACGTGTTGACGAACCGCTCGTGGTTCTGATAGACCGTTCGCGCCTGCCCCGGCCAGGAGTCCGTGATGAGCAGGATGCCCTCGGCTTCGCCACCGAGGCGGGCGCCCTCGCTGTCTACCACGGCGGGCTGGATGCCGAAGAACGGCCGCCCCGCCGCGCCCGGTTTCTGCGCGATGGCACCCGGAAGCCCCACGATCATCACGCCGCCGGTCTCCGTCTGCCACCACGTGTCGATGATGGGGCAGCGCTCGTCGCCGACGACCGTGTGGTACCAGCGCCACGCCTCCGGGTTGATGGGCTCCCCGACGGTCCCGAGGAGGCGGAGCGAGGAACGGCTGGAGCGCGTCACGAACTCGTCGCCCTTCGCCATGAGCGCGCGGATGGCGGTCGGCGCGGTGTAGAAGGTGGTGACCTGATGCTTGTCGACGACCTCCCAGAAGCGTCCGGCATCGGGGTAGGTGGGGATGCCCTCGAAGAAGACCTGTGTCGCACCGTTGATCATCGGGCCGAACGCGATGTAGCTGTGGCCCGTGATCCAGCCCACGTCGGCAGTGCACCAGAAGACGTCGTCCTCCTGGTGATCGAAGACGTACTCGTGCGTGATGCTGGTCCAGACGCAGTAGCCGCCCGTGGTGTGAACGACGCCCTTCGGTGTGCCCGTGGACCCCGAGGTGTAGAGGATGAAGAGCGGGTCCTCGCTGTCCATCGGCTCGGGCGAGCACTCATCGGACGCGCCGTCCATCGCCTCGTGGAGCCAGACATCGCGACCCTCGTGCCACTGGATGTTGCCGCCGGTGTTGCGCACGGTTAGCACGTGCCGGACGGTCTGGCCCTGCCGCGCGGCGCGGACTACGGCCTCGTCCACGTTGGCCTTCAGCGCGACGCGGCGCCCGCCTCGGCGACCCTGGTCGGCGGTGATCACGAAGTCACTCGCAGCGTCGGTGATGCGGCCTGCAAGCGCCTCCGGGCTGAAGCCTGCGAAGACCACGGAGAAGACGGCCCCGATCCTTGCGCAGGCAAGCATCGCGAAGGCTGCCTCGGGGATCATCGGGAGGTAGATGGTGACCCGGTCACCCTTGCTCACGCCGAGGTCCTTGAGCACGGTACCGAGGCGGGCCACCTCGGTGAGCGCCTCCGCGTAGGAGATGCGCCGGGCCTCGTCGGTCGGCTCGTCGGGCTCGAAGATGAGCGCGGTCTTATCGCCCTTCCCGGCGGCCACATGGCGGTCGAGCGCGTTGTGGCAGGCGTTCAGCGTCCCGCCGGTGTACCACCGGATGTGCACGTCCTCCGGTGCGACGTTCTCGCCGCCGCCATAGCTCACGTCCTTGACGGTCTCGAACGGCGTAAACCAGTCGATCCGCGAGGCCTGCTCGCGCCAGAACCCCTCGTTGTCCTCAACGGACTGTCGGTACATCTCGGCGTAGGCATCCGGGGAGCCGACGTGGGCGCGGTCGGAAAAATCAGCGGGAGGGGCGTAGGTCTCAGACATGGGAGGCAGAGAGGGAGAGCAGAGGCAAGAGTCCTTGCAGCGGACGCGGCTGGACCCAGAAACGGACCGAGGCGGGCGGGTTCAGCCCATCCGCACGACAGGGTCGAGGTCTTCCGACTCCGCCTCGGTGTAGACCCGTGAATCGATCAGGAACCGGAGGCCGAGCGGGATCTCCAGCGAGAAGCTGGCGCCACGGCCCGGCGCCACATCCACGGTGAGTTGCGTGTGCTTCCAGTACTCGAACTGGTCCTTGGCGATGTAGAACGGGACCCCGTGGATCTCGCCGATCTTCAGGTCGCTGCGCCCGAGGAGGAAGTCGCCCTCGGCGTAGCACATCGGCGAGGAGCCGTCGCAGCAGCCGCCGGACTGGTGGAACATGAGCGGGCCGTGTTTCTCGCGAAGCTGGTCCACGATCTCGGCGGCCTCGGGAGTGATTTGGACGCGGGGGGTGGGCATGGTGGGAGACAGGGCAAGGGGTACGAGGGACAGGGTACATGAACGTGCGGGGCACTGAGCACGGTTCTCCGCGCCCCGTGCCCCGCACCGTGTACCCGCCGGAACGGCGTCCTAGAAGAAGCCGAGGGCGTCCTTCGAGTACGACACCAGCATGTTCTTGGTCTGCTGGTAGTGCGCGAGCATCATCTTGTGCGTCTCGCGCCCGATGCCCGACTTCTTGTAGCCACCGAAGGCGGCATGGGCCGGATAGAGGTGGTAGCAGTTCACCCACACGCGACCGCTCTCGATGGCGCGCGGCACGCGGTAGAGCTGGTGCGCATCGCGCGTCCAGACGCCCGCGCCGAGGCCATAGAGGGTGTCATTGGCGATCTCGATGGCCTCCGCCTCGTCCTTGAACGTGGTCACGGACACGACGGGCCCGAAGATCTCCTCCTGGAAGACCCGCATCGAGTTGTCACCCTTGAAGATGGTCGGCTGGATGTAGAAGCCGCCCTCGGGGACCGACCCGGCCTGACCGTCGCCACCGGCCGAGGCGCCGTCACCGCCCACCGCCGGAGCCGCGGTAGCCGTCGCAGTGCCGCCCTCCTGCGCGACCGACATCTCCGGGACTTCGCCCGTGAAGGCCGCGCCACCGGCGAGGACCTCGGCGCCCTCATCACGCCCGATGGCGAAGTAGCGCTGGATC
Organism: Bacteroidota bacterium; assembly: GCA_039024735.1. Taxonomy (GTDB): domain Bacteria; phylum Bacteroidota; class Rhodothermia; order Rhodothermales; family Rubricoccaceae; genus Rubricoccus. The sequence goes on along the minus strand of JBCCPW010000035.1, from coordinate 1,940 downwards.
TTCTCGTACTGGTCGTTGGACGCCTGCGCGCCGACCATCGTCTCGGTGTCGAGCGGGTGGCCCACCTTGATCGCATTGACGCGGTCCACGAGCTTCGCGATGAACTCGTCGGCGATGGACTCCTGCACGAGGATGCGGGACGGGCAGGTGCAGACCTCGCCCTGGTTGAGCGCGAACATCGCGGCGCCCTCCAGGCACTTGTCGAAGAAGGCATCGTCCTCGTCCATGACGCTCTCGAAGAACACGTTCGGCGACTTGCCGCCGAGCTCCAGCGTCATCGGGATGAGGTTCTCGGACGCGTACTGCATGATGAGGCGACCGGTCGTGGTCTCACCCGTGAAGGCGATCTTGCGGATGCCCTCGTGCTGCGCGAGCGGCTTGCCCGCCTCGGGCCCGAAGCCGTGCACCACATTGAGCACGCCCGCCGGGATCTCGTCCTTGATCAGGTCGATCCACTCCATGATGCAGACCGGGGTCTGCTCCGCGGGCTTGATCACGACGCAGTTGCCTGCCGCGAGCGCGGGCGCCAGCTTCCAGGCGGCCATCAGCAGCGGGAAGTTCCACGGAATGATCTGCCCGACGACGCCGAGCGGCTCGTGGAGCTGGATGCTGACCGTGTCGGCGTCGAGTTCGGAGATGCCGCCTTCCTGGGCACGGATGACGCCTGCGAAGTAGCGGAAGTGGTCGATCACCAGCGGCATATCCGCCGCGAGCGTCTCACGGATCGGCTTGCCGTTGTCCACGGTGTCCACGCGTGCGAGGTGCTCCAGGTTGTCCTCGGTGATTTGCGCGATGCGGAGGAGCATGTTGCTCCGCTCCGTGACCGAGGAGAAGCGCCACGTCTCGTCGAAGGCCTTCTGGGCCGCCGCGACGGCGTTGTTGACATCTTCCTCGCCCGAGCGGGCGACTTGGCAGAAGACCTCCCCGTCGATGGGCGAGGGGTTGTCGAAGTACTCGCCGCCGACGGGCTCGACGTACTCGCCGCCGATGAAGTTGAGGTAGCGGTCCTTGAAGGTGGGGCGTTCGTGCAGCATGATGATGGAGTGTGGGGAAAGGAGGATGGGGGAAACCCCTATACTGTAAGGGCTCCCACTCAACCTCGGTAGCGCTTCCAGCGGTTTCTAGCCCCGTTCTGTCGATAAATCACGGTATTCTATCACGGCATTCACGCTCTCATGGCTATTGCTCTCTCCGAACGGCTCGCCCGCATCCAACGAGACCAGCCCCCACAGGACCTCGTGGAGAACAAGGTCACCTTCGGGGCAGAGGGCGCAGCCTTCTCGGTGTACGACACGGTGCGTCCGGCGGAGCGCGTGCCCCTCGCGGCTGAGAATCCGCTCTACTGCGGGATGGTGACGGGCAAGAAGGTGGTCCACACCGTCACAGGCTCGGCCATCCCATTCCTCCCGCTGGAATCGCTCGTGGTGCCGACAGGGCAGACCATCGAGATTGACTTCCCCGGTGCCAGCGATTTCGCACCGACGAAGTGCCTCACCATCGAGATCGACCGGGCGCGCGTGCGCACCGTGGCGGAGCGGCTCAACGAATCGTCCCCCCGGAGCACGGGCTCCGGCGATTGGCGCTACGACGACGACGCGGTGTGCCACTTCATGAACACGCCCGGCATCGAGCACACGGTCCGCCAACTCGTCGGGCTGTTCGTGGAGGACGCCCCCGACAAGGACCTGCTCATCGACCTCGGCGTGCAGGAGTTGGTGGTGCGGATGCTGCGCGTCGAAGCCCGGCGGTTGCTTTTGGAGGAAAGCGCCCGTCGCGCGACGCGGAACGGTCTCGCGGCAGCAGCTGAGGCGGCCAAGCGACGGTTGCACGAGGACCTGAAAGTCTCGGACCTCGCGGCGGCGGCCTGCATGTCGGAGCCGACCTTCTATCGGGCGTTCCGCAACGAGTTCGGGATCACGCCCGGAGCATACCTCACGCGG
>JBCCPW010000034.1:0-14006 GCA_039024735.1 Bacteroidota bacterium | reverse complement strand
GTCGGCGCCGGGAACGACCTGACCGTGGATCTCCGCTCGTCCGACTTCGACACGTACCTCGTGCTGTCTCCGCCGTCAGGTGACGATCTCACCAACGACGATTGGAACGGGAGCCTCTCGCAGTCACGCATCGAGGTGGAGGGGGCGGCTGCCGGGACGTGGGAGATCGGCGTGCGGGGCTACCTCGCGTCAGCAGAAGGGGACTACGAAATCGCCATCGAACGGTCCGAGGCTTCCGGGCCTACGCCTCCCGCGCCCCTAGCCTCTCGTTCGGATCTCGTGGCCGCGTTCGATCGCGCCATGCGGAAGTCGGTGAACGTCATGCACAGCAGAACAGTTCGTGGGTACCGCGTCACCGAACACAGAGACGGGATTCGGATCGAGGGCCTTCCCGACACCGGGTCCTGCGTGGTCACCATCGCGATCACGGAGACCCTCTACGCCAGAGCAGAGCAGCCCAGTACAGATGGTGAGGACCGATTCACCTTCCGTGGGCCAGGGATTGTCCTGGAGGACGCCCCAGGGAGAGACTGCATCGTCGCCGGGACGTGGCTTCATGATGTGTACAACTTCCCTACGCCCGGTGACCGCGACGCCGCCCTCGCCGCAGCACGGAACCTCATCCGGGGATGGAACGGCTCGTCTGGTCCAGCGGCACCACTCGGTGCACGCGCAGAACGCGGTCGCCTGGTCGCAGGCGACGAGACGCTCGGCGACGGGCGCTACTTCGACCGCTACCCCGTGGAGGTCACGGCCGGGGACCGTCTGATCGTGGACCTCCGCTCGTCAGACTTCGATCCCTATCTCAACCTCTACCCACCCTCATCGGAGGAGTACTCCAACGACGACTGGAACGGTAGCCGCTCCCACTCGCGCATCGAAGTGGACGTGACGGTCAGCGGGATCTGGGAGATCCGGGTACGGGGCTACGTCCAGAGCGCCACCGGGGCGTACGATCTCACCATCGACACGGCCGACGCCCCGTAGGCCACGTCATCGCCTCGGTCGTCCCAAACGGACCGAGGCGTCCCACGCGGGCGGTAGGTCCCTCCGACACCCTCACCGGCCGCGATCTCCGTCCGGCGGCTGTCCCCGATGGGACCAAGGCGCGAGTCCTCTCGCTCTCATTTCTCCCGCCTCGGTACCGAGGCGGTCAGGGGACCGCCAGGGCGTCGTCGATGAAGCGGCGGAGCAGGTCCATCTGGCCGCGTCCTCGCCGCTGACCGTAGCGCGCGAACGCATACGTCGCGAGAGCGCCGATCCCCGACACGAGCAGGAGCCAGAACGCCCACATCGGCTGGTCCAGCGTCCACTGGACGTAGGCGAAGCCCAGCGCGAAGACGGCGCCGAACGTCCACACGGCGTACGACGCCACGAACAGGCTCCAGATGGACGGCTTGGGGCCGAACAGGCCCCGCACAAGTGTCTGGTCTCCGTGCCCGGCGAGGTCGAGCGAGAGAAACGGGGACCAGACGCGTTCGTCTCGGTGGAGCACGTGGAGCACCGCGTGGCTTCCGAAGACACGGCCACGGCAGGGCGCGTCGGTTTGCTCCAGCGCATCCTGGAGGCGTCCCGGCGCGGCCACGGGCGGGCACGGCGCCACGTACTCGAAGCGGGGGCGCATCCGCGCAGACATGGCGACACGAAGGGAGAGTCCGAGTCGAACCTACGCGCACCGACCTCTTCGGCAGCAGCCCCACTCCATCTGGCCTGTGCACCACGCAAGAGACCGGACGCCATGCTGGGGGAAAGCCTGAGAAGGGTCGGCATGGGAACCGGCTGCCGAAACAGTTGGTGGACCAACTATTGGGCGGGATGCAGTCGCTCGCCGCCTGTGTCCGTCTCCCCTGTCCACCTCACCCCCTCCCTCATGACGTTTTCCCTCCGCGCCCTCGCGCTGGGCGCCCTCTCCCTCGGCCTCGTCGCCTGCGCCTCCGATACCACCGACTCGCCCGCTCCGCTCGAAGGCGAGACCGCCGTCAACGAAGCCGTCGCGGACATCCCCGCCGGGACGTACAACCTAGACGCGCTCCACTCTGAACTCGGCTTCCGCGTCCGCCACCTCGGCATCTCCAACGTGGACGGCACCTTCGAGGACTTCTCGGGCACCATCACCGTCCCAGAGTCCGGCCTCGGAGACATGAGCGCGATGGTCACCGCGCAGGTCGCCTCCATCGAGACGGGCAACGACGACCGCAACGGGCACCTCCGCTCGCCCGATTTCTTCGCGGCCGATGAGAACCCCGAACTGATCTTCCAGACCACCGGCGTCACCCCGACCGGCGGCGGCACCTTCGAGATGACCGGTAACCTCACGATGCGGGGCACCACGCTCCCGGTCACGCTCCAGGGCGAGTACCTCGGCACGGCGACCTCGCCGCAGGGCGTCCAGAAGATCGGCTTCCAGGCCGAGGGCGAGATCAACCGCCAGGACTGGGGCCTCTCGTGGGCGCAGACCAACGAGGCGGGCGAGATCATCGTCGGCGACACGGTCACGCTCATGATCAGCGCCCAGGGCGACCTCCAGGCCGCTGAGGCCGAGGCGGCCCCTGACGCGTAACCACGCGCAGATCCTCGCGCTGGCGCGTGTCGCCGCCAGCACGCCGGGCCGTCCGCCGAGGGGTGGGCGGCCCGGTTCTGTGTTGTGCCGCCTCGGTGTCGGCCCGCCTCGGTGTCCCGATGGGAGAACCGAGGCGGGGAAGCGAAGGGCACATCGCACCCCCTCTCCACCAAACCTTCGCCCCGGTGGCGCGGCCCGTTCACGGGTCCTGACCGTGCATCGGGCTAGCTTCGCGATCCCGGATTCCGACCTCTTTCGATTCCCCAGATGGAGACCCCCCGCACCGCCACCACCGGCGACGTCCTCCAGGTCATCGGCCCCGTCGTCGACTGCGAGTTCCCCGCCGACGCCGTCCCCGAGATCCTCGACGCCCTTCACATCGCGCGAGAGGAAAGCACGCTCGTCCTCGAAGTCCAGCAGCACCTCGGCGAGAACCGCGTTCGCACCATCGCGATGGACTCCACCGACGGCCTCACGCGAGGCACAGCGGTGACCAACACCGGCGGCCCCATCGCGATGCCGACCGGCGAGGCGGTGCGCGGCCGTCTCTTCAACGTCGTCGGCGAGCCCATTGACGGGCTCCCGCAGCCGAAGGCGACCGGCACGCGCTCCATCCACCAGGAGCCACCGTCGTACGACGAACTGGCCACCTCGGTGGAGATGTTCGAGACGGGCATCAAGGTCATCGACCTGATCCAGCCCTACGCCCGAGGCGGAAAGATTGGCCTCTTCGGCGGCGCAGGCGTCGGCAAGACGGTCCTCATCCAGGAGCTGATCAACAACATCGCGAAGGCGCACGACGGCATGTCCGTCTTCGCAGGCGTCGGCGAGCGGACCCGTGAGGGCAACGACCTCCTTCGCGAGATGCTGGAGTCCGGCATCATCACCTACGGCGACGACTTCATGCACGCCATGGAGGAGGGCGGCTGGGACCTGAGCAAGGTGGACATGGAGGCGCTCCAGCAGAGCCAGGCCACGTTCGTCTTCGGCCAGATGAACGAGCCGCCGGGTGCCCGCGCCCGCGTGGCCCTCTCCGGCCTGACGCTCGCGGAGTACTTCCGCAACCAGGGCGGCCGCGACGTGCTCTTCTTCGTGGACAACATCTTCCGCTTCACCCAGGCGGGCTCTGAGGTCTCCGCGCTCCTCGGCCGGATGCCGAGCGCGGTGGGCTACCAGCCGACCCTCGCGACGGAGATGGGCGTGATGCAGGAGCGCATCACCTCCACCAAGAACGGCGCCGTCACCTCGGTGCAGGCGGTGTACGTCCCCGCGGACGACCTCACCGACCCGGCCCCGGCGACCACCTTCGCCCACCTCGACGCCACGACGGTGCTCAGCCGCCAGATCGCGAGCCTCGGCATCTACCCCGCCATCGACCCGCTCGATTCCACGAGCCGCATCCTCACCGAGGAGGTCGTCGGCGAGGAGCACTACCGCGTCGCGCAGGACACCAAGGAGCTGCTCCAGCGCAACAAGGAGCTTCAGGACATCATCGCGATCCTCGGCATGGACGAGCTGTCCGACGAGGACAAGCAGGTCGTGCAGCGCGCCCGCCGGATCCAGCGCTTCATGTCGCAGCCGTTCTTCGTGGCTGAGCAGTTCACCGGTAACTCCGGCAAGTACGTCAAGGTGGACGACACGGTCCGGGGCTTCAAGATGATCCTCGACGGCGAACTCGACCACCTACCGGAGAGCGCCTTCCTCTACAAGGGCGCCATCGAGGAGGTCATCGAGGCGGGCGAGAAGATGCTCGCTGAGGCCTAGCGGCCTGGGACTGGGGAAAGGGACAGGGGACTGGCAGAGCCTCCCCGCCGGACCCCCAATCCCCACGCCCCCAATCCCCCAGTCCCATGGCAAAGAACCTCCTCGTCGAAATCGTCTCGCCGGACCGGACCGCCTACCGTGGTGAGGCCACCCGCTTTCGCGCCCCGGGCGTGGAGGGCGCCTTTGAGGTGCTTCGCGGTCACGCGCCGATGCTCGCCGCGACCACCGTCGGCCAGACCATCGTGACCACAGCCGACGGCCAGCGCGTCGCGGTGGCGACCAGCGCCGGGTTCGTGGAAGTCCTCGACGACCGCGTGATCATGCTCGCCGAGACGGCCGAGCCCGCCTCCGACATCGACACGGCCCGTGCCCGCGACGCCGAGGAGCGTGCCCGTCAGCGCCTCGCCGAGGCGACGGCCGAGGAGCGCGCCGAGGCGCAGGCCGACCTGGACCGCGCCCGCAACCGCCTCCGCGCCTCCATGGGCACCGTCTAGCCCTGCCCGCCTCGGTACCGAGGCGGACCGAGTTGAGCGCCCGGCTCCCGATGTGGGGCCGGGCGTTCTGTGTGTTTAGCTCTGCTCACGGCGCCACATCATCAGCGCAATCCAGAGCAGAAACACCTGCACCGGCTCGGGCAGGTCGTCCGGGAACGTGGCGCGGGCACTTCGCGCGAGCGGCGTCTTGATGATCTGGCCGAGGGGACGGCCCGCCTCTGACAGCGAGTACCGGCCTCCCTTCATGAAGCTGACCGCGCCGCTGACCTCCAGGGCGAGAGGCCGAGGCGGCATCCCGTCGAGGTCGAGCGTCACGTCGAAGGCTCGCCGCAGGGTCCGCTTCTTGGCCCGCGCGAGGACGCGGCCGTCGGACTCAAGAAGAAAGTCCCGCCCGACCAACTGGTTCTGAAACGAGTACGGCACCCCATCGAGCACGATCTCGCCCTTCTCGCGAACGCCAGACTGCCGGATGGTGCCGAGAGGGCGCCCGTCGCGTGCGAAAGCGAAGTGCTTGGAGAGGAGACCGGTCGGGGTGGCCGTGAGCATGGCAGAAAGAGGCGGGGTACTCGCTCATTCGTCATCGAACGCGCGGCCGGCTCATGAGCTGCCGGACAGCATCTTGAAGGCGTGGCTCCGGCCGTGCCGCATCGCGTTCAGAATCCAGACGACAGCGAAATGGTCGAGGTGACCGGAGCGGTCCAGGCCCCCGATCATGAGGGGCTCCCACCCCATGTCCCGCGCGATGCCTTCCGCCGCCGCAACCGCCTCGGTGTCGTCGCCCGCGACGAACATCGTGGGAGGGCCGCCGGGCAGAGTGGGGTCCACCATCAGGCCCGCTCCGACCGTGTTGAACACTTTGACGACGCGTGCCCCGGGCATCCAGCGCTGCACGATCTCGCCGCTGGGCTCCGAGACCGCCAGCCGCGGCGTGCCGTCGGAGAAGTCGAGCGGGTTGGTGGCATCGAGGACGGGTTTGCCCGTGAGGTGCTCGGCGCCTGCGAGGTGGATCGCGTTCTCCGTGCCCTCCCAGGCCGTCGCGAGCACCAGGATCTCTCCCGCCTCGGCGGCCTCGCGAAATGAGACGACGGCCGCGTCGCCATTCTGGGCCGAAGCCCACGCCTGGAGGTCGTCGCGGTGGGGCGTCCGGGAGGAGAGGCGGACCGCGTGGCCGCGCGCGAGGAATCCGGCACCGAGAGCTTGCGCGACGGAGCCCGCGCCGAGGAAACCGATGGTCATGGCAAAGGGATAGAAGACGAGATCCCGCACGCTCGCCTGCCCTCCGCCGTTCCGAACGCTGCGATGGATCTTCACGCGATGAGCGTCCCGCACACCCTGGACGCCTGTACATTGTGCCGTCTGGGTTGAGCGCGCTCTGCATCCGCCGCCCTCCCGCAGAGCGCACCATGCTCCCCGGACCTCGAGCGTCCGACAGCCCCCCCTGTCGGACGCTCTCTTTTTGTGCCTCCTCCACGCGGGCTCGGTCCCGCCTCAGTACCGAGGCGGGTGCCCATCGGACGGGGTGCGAGGCACGGGGCCAGCCGCAGACGAGGGCGCCGCCGAATGGCCCGATGGGTGATGTCAGGCACCGGATGATGTGTGGCCCATAGGTGTCGGGGCGCCCGGCCGTTATTCGTCCCCGTTCGAAACCTAGAGGGCCTGACGGGACTTCCACGCTCGGCCCCGCACCGGACCTCTCCCGTCCTCCGCGCCGTGGTTCACGATCGAGGCGATGGCGTCAGACATACGTCATTGGTGTCTCGCTCCGGACCGGCAGATCTGTGGTGCCGCTTCCCTTCTCTCCCGCCCCTCTCTGTGACGTACCTCGGCTTCCACCTCGTGTTCACGCTCCCGGTCACCGGGGCGCTCTGGTGGTTCCGGCCGCGTGGGCCTGTGGCGTGGTGGCCGCTCGGCGTCCTCGTTGCCATCGCGTTCACCTACACCACGCCGTGGGACAACTACCTCGTGGCGAACGGTGTGTGGACCTACCCACCGGATCGGGTCCTCGCGACCATCGGCCACGTGCCCGTGGAGGAGTACGCCTTCTTCGTGATCCAGACGGTTCTGACGGGGCTCGGCTTCATGCTTCTTCGCTCCAACTGGTTCGCGCGCGTGCCCGAGCCCACGACTCGGTGGGTGCGCCTGCCGGGCGTGCTCGTGTTCGGCGCCGTGAGCGTGGCGGGGTTGATGCTCACACTCGGTGGTGGGCATGGGCTCTACCTCGGCCTGCTGCTCGTCTGGGCGGGCCCTGTGCTCACCTTCATGTGGGCTGTTGGCGGCGAGATGATCTGGGCCCGTCGTCGGTTGATCGCCTGGGCTGTCGCCCTGCCAACGGTCTACTTGTGGATCGCCGACCGCATCGCGATTGGGCTCGACATCTGGCACCTGACGGAGTCCACGCGTACCGGTATTGAGGTGGCGGGGCTGCCGCTGGAGGAGGCCTTGTTCTTCCTCGCGACAAACCTGATGATTGTGAAGGGCCTGGCGCTCTGTGAGCCCTCGCGTGCGTCCGTGCTTCCCGCGATGCGCCGCGAGGCGGCCCGCCTGGAGGCGGCTCGGCGGATGGTGACGCGCGAGGTGCCCTTGCGTCCGGCTCCTCTGCGCGAGCCGGTTCGCCCGCCGGAGTTGGTGGAGGCGTGAGCGCGCGCCCGCCGATGGCGTGGCCCCGCCTCGGTCTGATGGTCGCGTGGGGCAGCGTGGGGCTCTCGCTCGTGGCCGCGCCCTGGATTGCCGCCGCACCAACGGCGTGGCTCCTCGTGCCGTGGGCGCTGAGCGTGCTCGTCCTTGGTCTGCCGCACGGCGCGCTGGACCCGTTCGTGCCCTTCCGCATGAGCCGTACAGCATTGACCGCCGTCCGCCTCGGTGTGTTCTGTGTGGCGTACCTCGGCCTCGGCGTGGTGGTTGTGGCGCTGTGGATGCTCGCGCCGGTCGCGGCGGCCGTCGGGTTCATCGCGCTGACGCTGGCGCACTGGGGCCAGGGCGATGTGTTCTTCCTCCGCGCGATGGGGTGGGACAGACATCTCGCGAGTGGGCCTCACCTCGTGCTGGCGGGCGCCGTTCGCGGTGCCCTCCCGATGGGGGTCCCGCTGGCGGCGCAGCCCGAGGCGTACGCAGCGGTGCTCGGCGGCCTCGGGCGGTTGTTTGAGCCGAGCACCGAGGCGGACGTGGTCGCGTCGGCTGTCTCCGCCTCGAGCGCGGCACAGGTGGGGCTGGCGGTGTTGTTCGGGGGATATGTGTTGTGGGGCGCCGTCTCTGCCGCGCGGCGGGGAGCGTGGCGCTCGCTTGCGCTGGACCTCGGGGAGGTGGCCGTGCTGACGGTGTTCTTCGCGGTGTTGCCGCCGCTGTGGAGCGTGGGCGTGTACTTCTGCGCATGGCACGCGCTCCGGCATCTCGCGCGGCTGGAGCCCGTCGTGTCGCCTCGCCAGCCGGGGCGCTTCGCGCTGCTCGCGACTCCGTTCACGCTCGGCGCGTTGGTGCTGTTCGCGTTGGGGGGATGGCTGCTCGTGGAGCGTCCCGAGGCGGGCGACCTGCTCGCGATCTACCTCGTGGGGATCGCCTCGGTGACGGTGCCGCACGTGCTGGTGGTCGCGTGGATGGACGTGCGGCAGGCCGTCTGGCGAGTCTAACCGTCTCCGCCTCGGTACCAAGGCCGGGTCATTCGGACACGGCGGTGCGGACGCGAGTCCCGCTCAGGATGCACATGAACGCGCCCCACGCCGCGAGGAGACCAAAGGCGGGAGCTTCTCCAATCAGCAAGAGCCCGGCGACGACCACGACGAAGTTGCACGCCAGCGATGCGCCCCACAGGAAGACAGGACGCCTCAGGGTGCCTCGCGTCGCACGCCAGTAGCCCACAAGGAGTGACAGCCCAATCAGGAGCGGTACCGTCAGGGCCGCGATGGGCATCCACGTTGAGTCAGAAGGCAACTCCCCGAGCAGCGTGACCCATAGCAGGCCGATAGCACCGATACCGGGAACCGCCAGCAGCGCGTTCACGGCGATGGCAATCCAGAGCGCCGGGTCCTCCGCGAGGGACACTCGCGAACTCACGCCGCCTCGGCGGTGGTTGCCACGCCGACCAGCCGGAGCGCGGCCTCCGCGATCCCGTCCGGCCCGATGCCGACCTCGTCGTGGAGTTGGCGCTGGGAGCCGTGCTCGATGAACGCGTCCGGCAGACCGAGGCGGACCACCTCGGTGCCGGAGATCACGCCATTGTCCGAGGCCCACTCCACGACGGCACTGCCCGCGCCGCCGTCGCGCACGCCGTCTTCCACCGTGAGCACCTTGTCGAACCGCGCGAAGACCTCCGAGAGGATCGCCGCATCGATCGGCTTGACGAAGCGGAGGTCGACGTGGGCAGCAGAGAGTCCCGCCTCGGTGAGTCGCTGGCGGGCCTCGGCGACGTAGTTGCCGATGGCGCCGTAGCTCACGATGCAGACATCCGAGCCGTCCGCGATCCACCGGCCCGTGCCGTGCTCGATGGCCTGGAAGCCTTCGCGAAGCGGCATCCCGGTGGCCTGTCCGCGCGGGTACCGCAAGGCGAACGGCCCGTCGTGCTGGGTGGCGGTGTAGAGAAGATCGCGGAGGTCCTGCTCGTCCATCGGCGCGGCGACGACCATGTTCTGGACCGCGCGCATGTACGTGATGTCCAGCGCGCCGTGGTGCGTGGGGCCGTCCGCTCCGGCTACGCCCGCGCGGTCCATCGCGAAGATGACCGGCAGGTTCTGAAGCGCCACGTCGTGTACGACGCCGTCGTAGGCGCGCTGGAGGAACGTGCTGTAGATCGCGACGACAGGGTGCTTGCCCTGCGTCGCCATTCCCGCCGCGAACACGACCGCGTGCATCTCCGCGATGCCCACGTCGAAGGCGCGGTCTGGCATCGCGGCCATCATCGTGCCCATGCTCGTGCCGGAGGGCATCGCGGCAGTGACGCCCACGATCCGGTCGTCCTCGCGCGCCAGTTCCACCATCGCGTCGCCGAAGACGGTCTGGTACTTCGGGATCTTTGTGCCGTTGGAGGCGGGTGTCGCGAGGCTCTTGCCCGTGACTTTGTCGAACGGGCTGGACTGCGCGTGCCACTTCACCTGATCCGCCTCGGCGGGCGCGAAGCCCTTGCCCTTGACCGTGTGCGCGTGAAGCAGGATCGGACCGGGGAGCCCACGGAGTTGCTTGAGGCGCGTCGCCAGCGCCGTTACGTCGTGTCCGTCCGTGGGGCCGATGTAGCGGAAGCCGAACGCCTCGAAGAGCATCCCGGGCGTCAGCGCTGCCTTGAGGCCGTCTTCGACGCGGCTCGCGAGGCGCTGGAGGTGCCCGCCGCCGAGCCCCTTCATCTTGTCGAACATCTCCCAGACCTCGCCCTTGAGCGCGTTCCACGAGCCCGAGGCGGAGACCTTCGTCAGGTACTCGTGGAGGGCGCCCACGTTGGGGTCGATGGAAATGCGGTTGTCGTTGAGGATCACTAGGAGGTCGGTGTCCGTCGCGCCCGCGTTGTTGAGCCCCTCGAAGGCGAGGCCGCCCGTCATCGAGCCGTCGCCGATGACGGCGACCACCTTCTGATCGGTCTCGGAGAGATCCCGCGCCACGGCCATGCCGAGGGCTGCCGAGATGCTCGTGCTCGCGTGTCCCACGCCGAAGGTGTCGTACGTGCTCTCGCTGCGCTTCGGAAAGCCGGAGAGGCCCCCATGCTTCCGGTTGGTCGGGAACGCGTCGCGGCGACCGGTGAGGATCTTGTGCCCGTACGCCTGGTGCCCCACGTCCCACACGAGTTGGTCATGCGGGGTGTCGTATGCCCAGTGCAGCGCGACGGTCAACTCCACGACCCCGAGGCTCGCGCCGAAGTGCCCGCCGTGCACGGCCACGATGTCCACGATGTACTGCCTGAGCTCGTCGCAGAGCTGGAGGAGTTGCTCTAGGTCGAGCGCGCGAACGTCGGCCGGAGACTCGATGGTGGCGAGGAGTGGGCCGGGGGTAATCGGGGCCATGAACGAGTGGGAGGGGACGGCGGAAACTACAGGGTCTCGCAGGGCGGCCCGCCGAAATGGGCGTGAGGGCTGGTGACCGCCTGATCTGGCCCCAGTTTCAAGCTGGACTGAAACCGGTGGACATGCCACCGGGGGATTTCCGGTCTTTGCGCGAGGGGAGGAGGGCCGAGTCGCGGAGTGTGTTCCAGTCCGAGCGGAAACATCGTATGGGGTGCCGCGACGCTGCTTCCTCCCCCTTCACCTCTGCAACCATGCTTCGTCTGACGGCCTCCGTCCTGATCGCTCTGATCGGGTTGTCTTCCCTGCTCACGCCTCCGGCGCACGCGCAGGACTCCTCACGCGATGCCGCCCCGACCCGACAGGACGCGGCCGACCTCTCGGCGACCCTTCAGGCGGTCATCGCTCACGAACTCGGGAGCGCCGTCGCGGACCAGCTCCGCTCGCACACCCAGCCTGATCCGATCTGGATCGTGATGCAGGGCGATGGGGCCGCCTTTCCACAGGATCGAGATCCGCGGCGGGTTCTGGAGCGGCGCCTCCGGCAGTACATGCGGGACGGGTCTCTGACCCGCGAGCAGGCCGCGGTCTTTCGTGCCTGGGGTCAGGTCGAAACCGAGGCGGACTACCTCGCGGTGCAGGCGATGGCGTCCGAGGCGGATCCGCTGGGCGGGGTAGAGATCGTGGACGTGATGACGGTGGTGAAGGGAGTTCTGGACGATCTCACCTCCGAGATGGGCATCGGCGACGGCTGGCAGGGGCCGACCGATGCCGACGGGAATCCGACCACTCCTGAGAACCCGCTCGACTCGGGTCGTGACGGGGCACCCGCCGGAATCCGGTGGGCGAAGGTGGCCGGGGTCGCTGCGGCGGCCATGATCGGTGCGGCCCTCACGCCCGGTGCCACGGCCGTGGGGGTGCTGGTGGCGGGCCTCGTCTCGGGAGCGAGCGAGTTGCTCAAGCAGATCATCAAACTCAAGGGGAAAGGTGTTCCCTCGTCCGGGAACAGCGAAGGGGGTGTCGAACGAGACGCCGACGGTACCCCCATCGAGCCCGGACGGGAGGAGCCCGCTGAGACGGAGGCGCCGACCGGGAGCAGCGGCGGAGACGGAGGCGGCGGCTGACTCTTGACACGGCCGCTTGCGACGGGCACCTTCCCCGCCTGTCGCTTCCCCCCGCCGTGACCCGTCAACGCGTCAAGGACCTCGCCCAGCTTTCGCGCCGCCGCGCCCGGCGGGAGCAGGGCGTGTTCCTGGTAGAAGGCGTCCGGTCGGTGGAGTCCGCGGTGGCAGCCGGGGCGCCGCTGGAGGCGGTGTTGATCGGCCACGAGGCCCACGACCGCACCGAGGCGCTCGCCGAGGCGGCCGGGCAGCGCGGCGTGCCCGTAGAGCGGGTCGCCGCGAAGGACCTCGCGCGCATCGCGGACGCCCAGACCTCGCAGGGTGTGGTTGCCGTCTCGCGCCGGATCGTCCGTGAGGACCTCGGCGGCCTCGCGGGTGCTCCCCGGCTCCTCGTGCTCGATGGCGTGCAGGACCCCGGCAACGTGGGCGCCCTCGTGCGAACGGCGGCGTGGTTCGGCGTGGACGCGGTGGTCTCGGACGAGCGAACGGCGGACTTCGAGACGCCGAAGGCCGTCCGCGCTGCGATGGGCGGTCTGTGGGACGTGCCCCTCGTCCGGCTCTTCCGCCTCGGTGACGGGCTCAGCCGACTCACCGAGGCGGGCACCCTCGCGTGGGGTGCCGACATGACGGGTACCCCGCTGACCGACTGGCGCCCCGATTCTCCGAGCGTGCTCGTGGTCGGCAGCGAGGCGCACGGGCTCTCGGAGGATGTCCGCGCGTGCCTCGCGGGGACCGTAGCGATTCCGGGCGGTGGACGCGGCGTGAAGTCGCTCAACGTGGGTGTCGCGGCGGGCATCCTGATGAATGCGTGGACGGCTCGCGTTGCGTCGTAGACTTCTGTGATGCGTTCGCTTCTTCTCCTGCTCGCGGCTCTGCCGACCGTCGCCGTCAGCCAGCCCGTTCCCGCACCGGTCTTCGACGCGTACGACGTGTTTGTCGTCGCGGGGCAAAGCAACGCGCGAGGGCGCGGGACGGCAGAGCAGGCGCCCGAGGTGCCGCCCGGGACGGCGTACGAGGTGACCTCCACGGGGGAGATCTCCGCGCTCGCGGATCCGGTGGGCGGAGCGAATACCGGCAGTGCGTGGCCTGCCTTCGCAAACGCGTACACCGAGGCGACGGGCCGAGGCGTGGTCATCATCGGCCTCGCGACGGGCGGATCCAATCAGGCCTGGCTGCCCGGCGACGGCGCCAACCGGCACTGGGACGTGTCGCAGGAAGACAACCTCTACGTCCGGGCGGACCGGCGGGCGCGACGAGCGCTCCGCGCGGTCGAGGAGGAACTACCGGGCGTTCGGGCAGCGGGGTGGCTCTGGATTCAGGGCGGGACGGACGCGCGCCGCATCGAGGACGGGCGGCTCACGCCGAGCCAGTACGAGACCGCGCTCCACGCCTTCGTGCGGACCGTCGGGACGGACTGGGGCGTGCCGGTGTATCTCTGGGTGACGGGCACCGACTCGCGCGGCGACCTACAAGGGGCCGTTGAGGTGCGGCGGATCCAGAACGAGGCGGACGCGCTGCCGGATGTTCTCGTCGTCTACCGCGATGCGCTCTCGTTCCCAGAGCGCGGCTGGATGCAGCCCGACAACGTCCACTGGGCGCAGCCCGGCCTCAACGAGGCGGGGACGGTCGGCGGGGAGATCGTGGCGGCGGACCGGCTGGACCGCCTCGGGTCGGGCGGTCCCGACCCGACGACCCCGGACTATGCCCTGGAGGTCGTCGTCTTCCCCAATCCATCGCCGTCGCCGCGCCTCAACGCGGGCTGCCCGTTCCGTTTCACGGTGACGGATCTGCTCGGGCGCCGTCTCGCCGAGGGCCTCGGCGCAGGGCCGACAGACCTCCCGGACCTCCCGGCGGGCGTGTACGTGGCACAGGTTCAGGGCCGGGCCGGTCGGCCGCCGGAGTGCACCGGGACGGTATCGTTCACCGTCGCGCGGTAGATCTCCGCCTCGGTACCGAGGCGGGGAGATCACGCCACCGCCGCGAGATCGAACGCCTCCAGCGTGTCCAACACGACCGTCGCGCCCGCCTCGGCGAGAGCGTCCGCAGAGAAGCGCCCGGTGGCGACAGCGATGCTCGCGGCGCCGACGGCTTG
>JBCCPW010000033.1:0-14007 GCA_039024735.1 Bacteroidota bacterium | reverse complement strand
CGGTCCACGAGGACCGGAACCGGGATCCCGACCTGGTCGGCCGGGATCGTGGGCGCGAGGGCGCGGGCGTCTCCGAGATGGTCCAGGCTCGGATCCTCCGTCGCCTGGATGCCACTGAGCGCGCTGTAGACCGGCGCCTGTCCCGGGACGCCGCCGCCGGGGTCCTGCACGGCCTGCGCTTTCCAGCGGTAGGGATCGCTCACGTCGGGCAGGTAGACATCGGCGAGGGCGCGGCCGTCTGGGGTCAGGGCGAGCGTGTCCACCAGCACCGAGACGGCGCCGCCTGCCCCGTCGTCGCGGTAGAGGTCGATGCCCGAGACCGGGCCTCCCGTCGTGGCGAGGTCCACCGTGACCCGGACCAGACCGGCGGCGGTGTCGCGGACGGCGAGGAGGTCGGTCGGGGCACCGGGGGCGGCGAGGGCGTCCGACTCGGCCGCAGGCGCGAACGTGTCGATGAGCGCCTTGACCTGCGCGACCGTGGGCGTGGCCGTGCCGGACCCCGCTGCAAGTTCTGCTGACGTGGGCCGGGCGAGCGTGTCGGCGCGGTCAATGACCCGGGTCGTGTCCACGCGGATCTGCACCTGCACGCCGGTCGGGTCCTCATTGCTGATGGCGGTGAGCGTGAACGTGATTGGCGACTGCGGCGCGGCGCCCACTTCCAGGCTCGCGCCATAGGACTCGGTGAACAGCACGCCGTCGCCCTCGTCGGCGCCCTGGAGTGCGGGGAGCGGGTCGAATCGGACATTCGTGGAACCGGGTGGGGCCTCGATGAGGTCCGCAAGCCGGATCTCCACATCGGTGCCGTCCCAGCCGTAGAGCGCGGGTTGGTCCAGCCCGGTCCTGAGGCGAAGGTCTCGCGCGTACGCAATCGCGGTGCCTGCGAGGGCGGTGACCGCCTGTCCCGTGCGCTCGGGCGTCATGAGGCGGTCGCCCACCGTCGCGGCCTCCGCCTCGGCTTGGTTCGCCTCGGGGTAGCCGAGCGATTCCAGCGTCACGAACGAGTTGTCCACGACCCGGAGGTAGAGCGTCTTCGAGTCGGCGGGGTTCGATCCGCCGTTGGTGATCTGGACCGTCCCAAGGAGCGGGAAGTCGCTCGTTTCGTGGTGGGCGCGGACATGGACCACGAGCACCCGGTCAGCCCCCACACCGTCCGCCTCCAATGTGAACGTCTTGTCGGTCTCGCCGCTGTCCACGTCGGGCTGCGTGATCGCGCCGAACCGGAGGTCGCCCTGAGAGCCGCCCGAGGCGAGGTTGTCGGCGAGGTCGGCGACGTTGTAGCGGAGCGGGCGAGAGGAGGCGTTCGGGTCGGAGGCCGCGACGCCGACCTCGCGCTCGGGGAAGCGGAGCCGCACGCCGGTCGCCGTGACGCCTGCGATGATCTCCTCGGCGGCGGCGGCGGCGATGTTGGCGCGGTCGCGGGCCGCGTCGGCACCGAGACGGGAGACTTCCAGCGAGGCGACCTCATCGGCGACCGAAGGGTCGGAGAACGTGCGGGCTTGGGTGGCGGCCATGATGGTGTCGGGGACGGAGTTAGAAACAGAGGACGGAAAGCGTCGTAGCCTGAGCCCGAATCCTCGCTCTCGTTCGATGCGTGCTGCTGTTTTGCGTCCTATCGCCTTCCTTCTCGTATGCCTCGCCTCGGTGGCGACCGGCTGCCGGACGCAGGCGGAGATTTTCACTCCGGCGCCGAGCTACATGGCCTACCCCTCGGTCTTCGTGGAGTCGCACGAGGCGAGTGGAGCCGAGGCGTTTGCGAGGCTCAAGACGTGGGCGGCTGGTCCGGCCATCGCGCCGGACGAGAGCATCACCGAGGCGGATTCCTCGTCGGGTCGCATGGTGATTGAGGGAGCGGTCCGGTCGCTGGTCAGCGGCGGGGTGACCGAATCGGTTAGTTACCGTCTCGCAGTCCGTGTCGGCGATAGGGCCATTCGCATTGAGCAAACCATGGAGAGGGACGCCACGCGCGTGGTCTCGGTCGAGATCCAAGCCCGCATGGACGCCCTTGCCGAAGGCGCCGTGCGTGCGGTCCGGGGCGAGTAGGGGGGAGGAGTGCATCACGCAGAGGTCTCGATGAGCGTGATGTGGCGATTCCCCGGCGCGAGGACAGCGGCAGGGCCCTCTATCGTCGCGGTGTCCGCGAGAAGGTCCCAGACGAGCGACGACGGCTGCACGAGGACACCTACCCAGGCATCTTCGCCCGGAACGTGGTCATGCGCGAGAGGCGCCGCGAGCGTGACCGTGTAGCCACCCACGCCGAGCGCCACGGCGGACGCCTGCGCGACCTCCTCGGTGGCAGTGCCCGGATTCAGCAGGACGAACGAGCCGGGCGTCGGCGGAACCGTCACGCGGATCTCCTGAGATCCCGCATCTGCGTACGAGGCGAGGCGCGAGGCGTGCGCGAGACGAACCGGCCGGTCGGGCCAGATCGGATCCACGGCGACGCCTGCGACCTGTCCCATCTGCACGGTCGCCGAGACGCGCCGCTCGCCGGAGGAGCCCGAGAGGTGCCCGTTCACGAGCGCGAGCGCCGTCATGGCCGCGAGTTCGTCAATGCTGCCCGCCTCGGGGATGGCCGCGTTGGAGCCCGGGGTGTCTGTGCCCCACGCCTGCCGCCTCCACGCCGTGTCTCCGCCCTGGAACGTGTCGTGGAGCGTCCCCGAGGCGCCGTAGGCGAGGAGCCGGGTGCGCGAGACCTTCGTCGGGCCGTCGCCGAGGCCGAACGACTCGTTGCCGGTCGCCGGGAGCGAGCCCACGAACGGGTTGAACGAACCGGACGGGAGGGCTACCGTCGCCGAGACGGAGCGGGGGACCTGATTGTCCCCGTAGACCATCGCGATGCGGAGGTCGCCGTAGACGTTGGAGAACTGGGCCGGGGCGGTTTCGATGAGGTGCCCCGCCAAGGTGAAGGTTGCGGCGCCCTGGACCCGGGTGCCATCGAGGGCCACGGGCGAGATGGAAAACGCGTGGTCTCGTCGGTCCGGGTTCTCGCCCGTGGCCCACACGCTTCGCCCCGTGTCTGCGACGACCGGGACGTTCTCCTCGGTCTCGTCCCAGACGAAATAGCTCGTCGTGTCCCCGATCCGAATGTTCTCGTCTGTACGACCGAACAGGAAGGCGTCTCCAACTCGCGCGGGGAGCTTGAGCGTCATGGTGGCGACCGGCTCGGGCGTGCCCTCGCGGAAGAATCGGAGCGTTGCCCCCCTCGGAATCACAACGGCCCCAGTGGCCGCGCCTGCGAAGTCGGCAACGGTGCCGATGTTGACTCGGACATCCGAGCCCTTCGCGCTCCCGCCGACGACCGTCGCGTCCACGCGAACCACGACATGGCCACCAACGCGCAGGACGAGACCGCCGTCGTAGCCCTGCCCGCGAGCCGGATCCGGCCTCTCGGAACTTGGCCCGCCGCCGCTGTACCCACGATACGTCCATGCGCCACCCGTTCGCGAGGTCGCCCTCGGCGGGCGCGAACTCGATCATCTGCCAAAAGCCCGCCTGCTCGGCAAAGGACTGATCCTCGCCGGGACCCGCGCCCCACAGTACAAGAGCGGCCGTGCTCGGATCGTTGGACCCGACCTGCGTAGAGAACCGTTCGGCACGGTTGCCCCCGAACGTCCACCCGGCCGCCTCGGTCTCGCTCGCGCCCCGGATGCCGAACCCCCCGTTGTAGACCACGTTCTCCTGCGGCGGCCCGAACTCGTACCGGCTCACGATCTGGTCCACGCCGAGCCCGGTCTCGTTCGTCATGCCTCGCACGAGCTCGTAGCCGCCTGCCACCTCGCCGCTTGCGAGAACGACCTCCTGCACCACCGAGGCGGACACGCTCGCGCCTGTGTCGCCTGGTGCAAAGCCGGAGAGGGCGTACTGATGCGTCGTGACGCTGCCCGGCTCCGCGCCGGTCTCGGAGGCCGACCCTCCGGAGGCCGACCCGGCGAGCATGGACGGCTGGAAGAGACTCCACACACCTCGGGCCTGGCAGAGCCGGAGGCCGAACCGCGCGGCGAGTTGGCGGAGCACGGTCGCCTCGCTCGGCTCCGTGTCCTCGCCCTCGGCGTAGAACGCGGCGGAGAGGAACGCGAGGGCGTGGAGCGGGTCCACGCCCGGCGCGATGGCGTCGCCCGGGAGGTAGGGCAGCCACTCGGCGGCGGTGTCCAGGCGAGGAAGGCCCGGCCGCCCCGAGGGGCCGCCCATGAACCGCGAGAGGATCCGCCCGACCGCGTCGGTCACGCGCTCCACGTCGCCCGTGCCGTCGTCCGGGTCCCACGCCGGAGCCACGCCCCCGTAGGCGCCTCGGTGCGTCAGGAATGTGAACCCGTCAATGAACCGGAGCGCGAGGGGCGCGAGGTCGTCGCCCGGCTGCCACGAGACCGACGCGAGGGGATCCAGGAAGCCGATCCAGGACCGGACCCATCCACCATCTGCGGAGTCGTTCGCTGCGGAGTCGTTCGCCGCGGAGTCGTCCGCGAAGACACCGGACGCGTTGGTGAGCACGGCGAGCCGGACGGACCCGGGCACGAGCCCCGCGAGCGACGCCATCCCTTCGGTACGGAACCGCTGGAGCGCCTGCGACGGCGCGAGGCTCAGCGTGGCGCGGCTCGCGAGGATGGGCGCCACGTCGCCCAAGGCGCTGCCCCGGTTCCACGGCTCCCACTGGATGGTCGCCGATCCGTTCACGAGGACCGGTCCGAGGTCCATGGGTGGCTGGTTTACCGCCGCGATCTCGATAGAGAACCGCACCGCGCGCCCGCTCTCGGCGCGCACGTCGGTCCGGCCCCACTCGTGGTACGGCTGGTTGAGCATCAGGTACCCATCGTGCTGTGCCCCATCGCGCTGTCCCGCATTACGTCGTTGACGATCATGTCACAGCCTGCCCCGAGGCGGCGATCTGCTGTCCGCCTGCCTGCGCGGCCTGGTACGCGACCACGGGCTCCACCTCGATGAGCAGCGACCCGTTCGGCCCGAGGCGCTGCCCGGTCTCGCGGAGGCCCACGGCTAAGGGAGGCGCCGAGGCGCCCCGAGGCGGGACCGTGCGAGCGGCCAGGGAGGAGGCCACGACCGGCACCGTGCTCGTGACGGGTGCCCGCCCTGCGACTCCGGCGGCCCCGAAGAACGACCCGGAGAAGCCGAGGAAGCCCGAGGCGGAGCCGCCAGTCAGGATGTTCAGCCCGGCGAGGACCGCCTTGAGCGCGATGGCCTGCAAGATGGTCCGTGCGATCTCTTCGGCGACGCCTTGGAAGACGCGGCGGAGCACGTTGCCCACAGTCGGCGCGGCGGCCTGAATCTCGCGGAGGCGGTCACGGATCTCGGCACTCTGCAACTCCAAACGCTCGGCGCTGATCTCGCCCGCGCGAAACGACTCTTGCAGGTTCTCCAGTTGCTCCTCAGCATCGAGTTCGGCGAGGCGGAGCGAGTCGCGGCCCCCGTCGCCGCCGATCAAGGACAAGATGTCAAAGGCCCCGTCTGCGAGGATGGAGGCGGTGCCCTCCACGAGGCCTCGGATCTCGGACTGGTACTCCGCCGCGAGGACGAGAAGGCGGTTCACGCGCTCCTGTTCGTCTCCCTGCCGCTGGTAGGACACCGCCGTCCCTTGGGCGGCATCGAGGCGCATTTGCTCGCGCTCGGCGGCGGCTTCGTTGCGACGGACAATGTCCTGCGCCTCGTCCGCGAGGCCGGAGAACACGCGCCCGATGAGCGCGTCCCCTTCTCGCCGTGCACGCTCGGCTTTGAGCAGGGCCTCGACCTCCGCACGGGCTGCCTGAGCATCCTCGGCGAGCGCTTCAAACTCCTTGCTCGTTTGGCCTCCCTGGATGTCCAGCACGCGGCGTGCGACACTCTCCAGTGCGGACGCCTTCGCGGCGGCGGCTTCCAGGGGCGTGAGCAGGCCGACGCCCACGGCGGCACCCAGCCCATCAATCTCGGCGCGAGAAGCAGCGATGGCATCCGGGACCCTCCGCGCGAGGCGGGCCTGTTCTTCGGCGAGGCGCTGCTGTTCCCGGCGTCTCCGGTTCCCGGCCTGCCGTGCGGCGGTCTCGGCGCGCCGCTGCGCGCGGCTCGTATCCGACTGCTCCTCCCGCCGAGCGCGCTCGCGTAGCTGCCGTTGCCCCTCGGTGATGCGCTCAATCGCGGCCAACTCTTCGGCCGTGCGGAACGTGCCGGGGTTGTTGTCGCGAAGGTTCTCGCTCCGCTCCTGCGCGCGGGCCTGTCGGTCCAGTGCGGCCGTCAGGTTCTCGACCTCCTGCCGGTACTGGTCCGTCTCGGCGGCGATCTCCTGATACTCCGGCGAGAGGCGTTGCAGGATGCTGGTCTGGCGAAGCAGTTGAGCCGCGAGCGCTCCGCCCGAGGACGCCGCCACGAGAGCGGATTGGGCCGCCTTCTCCGCCGCCTCGGCCTGCGTCAGGTCCGCCTCAGCAAGTTGCAGCGCTGCCTGCGCCGCGTCGCGGTTCGTGAGCGCGATCACGTCGGTCTGCAACTGCAACTCGAAGAGCGAGGAGACCACATCGGCGACCTCCGCCTTCGCTGCCCGCGCGCCGGTCTCCGTCTTCGTGAACGCCGCGAGGAGGTCGTCGCCGAACAGCACGGCCGCCGTGGCCGCGATGTTTAGCAGCAGAATCAAACCGCCGGGGCCCTTGAGGCTGCCGACGAGTTGCGTGCCGATGGACGTTCCAGCGGCGGCCGCCTGCTGCTGCATCCGCTGGTACCCGATCACGAGGCCGTCGATCTGGTTCGCAGTGGCTACGAGTCCCTGAGTTAGTCCCTGACTAAATTGTATGGAGTCATTTGTAAGGCGCCCAAAATCAAGGAGCACCTGATTGGCCCCCGTACCACCCCGCTGCACTCCCTGAAACGCGCTCTCCTGCTGTCGAAGCGCCTGCCGCTGCTGAAGCAGGGCGCCCGTCAGGCGCTCCACCCGCGCCCGGCTCGCGTCGGTCGGGTCGCGGTCGTAGAGCGCCTGCACGCGCTGGAGTTGGGCCGCGTTCTGGCGGAGCGCAATCGCGATCTGTCCCTGCGATTGGGCGAGCGCGATCGTGCTGCCTCGCGTCCGGTCCGTCGCCGAACGAAGCCCCGCCATGTCGCGTGCCGCGCGCTGCGCCTCTGGCGAGAACTGCGAGAGGTTCAGCCGGAGCGGGGCCGTGATGGTGCCGGTCACCTGTGACGCCATGACGCTACCCGGTGACCGGCTGGTACAGGACCTTCCGATAGCTCAGGACTTGCCGGCCATCTTGCGGATCGTGGCGCGTCGGACCACCTCGGCGTGCGCTTCCTTGTTGCGTCGCACGCGCTCGTGCGGCGCCGCGCTCTCCGGCCCCGGCTCGAACACGTCCGGCATCGCGTCGTGCCGAGTCCAGGGCGCGTCGTGCTCGCCTCGGTGCGCACTGCCGATGATGGCGACGATGTCCGCGCCGCTGCGAAGGGCGCCCCGCCGAAGACGGTTCAGCGCCTCCGGGCCAAGCTGCCAGAGGCGCGAGTCGGGCAGGCCGTCGAGGCCCGCCTCGGCGGCACGATCCAGGACGCGAGACCACCACAGCCGACTCAGGTCTCGGGGCGCGAGGCCCCGTCTGCGTTTCCCCCCTCTCCGTCGTCATCCTCATCGTCTTCCACCGAGGCGGCGTCTTGCTCGCCCGACTCCTCGGCGGGACCGAAGCCCATCTCCGCAGCGAGGCGGCTGAACACCTTGTCGTAGGCGGCCCGGACATGCACGAAGCCCGCACCCGTGACACCGTTCCACGCCTCGGCATCGGTCTTGAACAGCCGTTGCCCCGCCTCATCCTCGGCGAAGAAGCGCAGGAACGACGCGGCTTCTCCCGGGCCGAAGCCGGTTGTCGCGACCTCCAAGAACCGAGCGTCCCCGGACCGCCGCGCCGCGCGGTCGAACGCCTTCACGTTGGCGAACGAGTAGCGGAGCCGAAGCGGGTCGCCCTGCGTCTCGACTTCGAGCACGTCGTCCTCCCAGTCCAGGGAGTCCAGTGCGGAGGCGTAGCGGTCTTCGGCGGTCATCGGTGCGGGCGGCGGTCGGTGAGCGTAGTTGGCGGGTTAGCTCGCGGGCGTGGTGTAGGCCACGAGGCCGCCGTCAAGGACGGCCGTGTACTGTTCCGTCTCGTCGTTGCCGGTCGTGCTCTCGCCGTTCGCGGCAGTGACGTAGTAGGTGCCGTAGTAGCCTTGCAGAGACCCCACGCCGGGGTACTCCAGAATCGTCACCTGCGTCCCGTTGAGCGCTGCGTCCCGGAGCCGCTTCTGTCCGCTTGATGCGGCCGTGGAGCGGTTGTTGAACACGTTGATCGTCACGGTCTGCGCGAGCGTGCTGCTCACCGACGTGCTGATGCCCTGCTTGGTGCGGGACTGTCGCGAGTCGCGGGTCTTGTTGTCGCTGTGCCCGACGTTCCCGTCCAGCGCCGCATAGTCGGCGTCGGTCGGGTCGGTGGGGGCCGTTACGTCGGCATGGGGACCGGCGGCGATGTAGAGGAGGGTGAGGTCGGCGTCGCGGGCCATGTGCGGGAGGGTCGGGGAGGCCGGGGGCCTAGGAGGTTGGGAGCTAGGAGGTCGGAATGGTGGCGGAGAGGCGGTAGCCGAGGTCCAGGCGGACGACGAACACCTCGGTGCCGCCGATCACGTCTTCGGTCACCGAGGCACGGGTGAGCGTGAACCGCTCGGGGATCAGCGTGACGAGGCACGCGACGAGCGCCGCGTCTGCGCCCTCGGGTCCCTCGGCGTACGCGGTCGCGATGAGGACGCCGAAGCTGCCGGGACCTGAAATGCTGCTTGCGGTCGCGGCCTTGGCCTGCCGCACCTGCGAAAGCGCAGACGGGCCGATGCAGAGGCTTGGGAGCGCCGCCGGGGTGTCGTCCCAGAGCGTCACGCGCGCCTCCGGGAAGCCCATGCCGCCGTCGCCCGTCGCCGTCGTGGCGAGGGTCGCGATCTGGGTGCGGACGGTGGCGAACATGACCGATACGTTGGGGTTCGCCCCGCCTCGGTACCGAGGCGGGGGAGACGGGAACTAGATGGTCTGGGGCGGGAAGCTCTTCGCGACGCCGCGCGCCACGGCATCGGCGAGGGACGAGAAGAGGCGCGGAAGCGCGGCCTCGAAGGGCTCACGCAGGAAGGGGTTGCCGTTCGTGCCGCGCCTACCGATGGCGCGGGCCACGAGGAAGCCCACGGAGCGGGCCTCGTCTGCCGAGGCGCCGAGCTTCCGTTCGGCCCACTCGCGGAGCGGGCGGGTCGGCGGCGGCTTGCCGGGGCGCCTGCCCTCGTGCGCGTAGAGCGCGTGCGCGGCCGTGGCCTGGACCTCCCCCTCGATCACGTCGCCGCGAATGGTGGGTCCCTCCACGCCGAGCGAGCGGCGGATGAGGCCCCGGTCGGTCATCGGCCCCGGCCCGCTGTCGATGCGCTCCACGGCGTCCGCCTGCACGCCGAGCATCCACACAAGCATCGCCTGCGAGGCCTCAGCACGGACAATGGGCGTGATCGGGGTCATGGGTCAGGACGCGGTCTTCTTCGAGGGGGTCTTCTTGCGGCGCTTGGGCGCAGGCGGGTCGGCGGGCTTGGGCTCTTCAAGCCTGCCGTTCCGTCTCAGCCAGTCCACGTCACTGTCCGGGACAGTGACCGCGCGGCCATCGATGAGTCTGACGACAGTGGCCATGACGGGTCAGGCGTACCACACGGGCACGGCAGGTTCAAGAGTGTCGGCGGTGTTCGCCTCGGCAACCTCTTGGCGGAGCCGCGCGAGGTCGGCCGTGGCGTGCTCTCGCAGGTCGGCCGCGACTTGCCGCACCTCGGAGACCGACAGGAACGTGCGCTCCTCCGAGGCGGGGCCGGTCGTGCGCTGGAAGCCGCCGCCGGAGGTCGGGCGGAACGCGCCGAGCGTGGGCGCCACGAGCGCGAAGGCGATCCGCGAGACAGCGCGTTGAAGGCGCTCGTGCTCCGACGATTCCTCACCGTAGTCCGCGCCCTCAATGGCGTCAAACACCGAGGCGGTGAGCGTGTCTTTGGCCTCGGTGATGGCGTCGGCCTGGACCCCCACCGCCGCCACGACCGCGCCGTTCGTCTCGGCGAAGCCGGTGACTTGGGCGACGGTCGCGGCGGTGATGGTGAGGGGCCCGGCTACTTAGACTTGGCCTTGCGTCGCGTCTTCGGCTTCGGTTTCGCCGCCTTCTCGGCAGCGTCGGCGAGGGTGTGAGCCTCGGGGTCGTAGTCCGCCTCGTTGATGACGGTGACGCCGGAATCGGCGTCCTCGTTGACGATGCGGACCGTGGGGACAGAGGGCATGGGGCCGTTGGTGTTTGGTGCCGCGTGCCCGGACTAGCCGATCAGCAGCGCGATGTGGCGCGAGTTGATGGCCTTGTAGCCCCACGCGATGGCGACCTCGATCTTGACCTGGCGGTACTGGCGGTAGTACGCCACCTCGAAGGCGAGGCCGGTCACGGGGTCGGTGATGACGAGGCGGTCATCGGCGCTGTCGCCGCCCTCCGGCGAGGCCGGGGCGCGGGTGGCGAGTTGGATCGCCTCGCGGTGGAAGCCCACGTTGCCGACGAAGCTGTTCCCGACCGTGACGGCCGCGTTGTCGGCCGCCGCCTCACGCAGGCCCGGCGCGTTGAGGGCGAGCGTGCCGCTGTCCAGCCCGGAGGCGACGTACTTGTTCGAGTCGCCCGCGAGGGTCACCACGTCGCCCGCGACGATGGTGCCGGTGCCGGTGTCCACCGAGGCGGTGGTCGCGCCCGAGGCGGCGGCGGCGCTCAACTGGTAGCCTGACCCGGTCCCCTTCGTGTGGGAGACGACGTGAGCCGAGTTGCGGAGCGTGAAGTCGTGAACGTCGCCGAAGAGGCCGAACCGCAGGGCGTCGGCGCTCCCGGCCTCGTTGACCTTCTGGAGAATGCCCGTCTGGACTCCCCGGAGGTTGAACATGGCGGCGGAGCCGAGCACCATCTGGCACTCGGCGGTCGGGGCGCCGTTGTCTTCGAGGATCTGCTTGACGCCCGCGAAGTCGGTGAGGTCGTCCTTGGTCCCGAACGGCGTCGTCCCGGCGGTGCCGTAGGCGCGCGACGCGCCTCGGTATGCCTCGGTGGCGAGGTCAGCGTCAATCTCGTTGCCGAGCGTGCGGAACGCCTGCTCCATGCGCTGACGCACGAGGTCGGCGTAGGTCCCGGCGCCCTGGAGGCCGAGGGTCTCCTCGCCCGTGAACAGCACCGGCACGTAGCGCGACTTTGACATCGTGATGTCCACGGTGTTGTCGGTGCGCCCGCCGTTGACCGGCGCCGTCGCGCCGGGGGTCACGTCCTGAGCCGCTGCCGTGCCCGCAATCGGGATGGAGAGCGTCTTGCCGAGGGCGACGCGGTCGGCGGACGAGTCGCGCCCGACCGCCGGGATGAACCCGGTCATCTCGCGAGAGACGACCTCCATCGCGGCGTACAGGGTGGGAATGAGGTTGTTGAGCGTGTTCGCCATGACGGGAGGAGTGTGGTGCCCCGAGGGGCGGCGGTGCCCGGGTGGGCGATGATGTCATGTGATGGCGAGCCCGCCGATCACACGATGGTCCCGCCCTTCTTGATGAAGTCGGCAGCAGCGGCAGGCGCGAGCTTTTCGAAGTCGGCGCGTGCCATCTGCTTGTTGCCCCCACCACCCCGGAACTGGCCTCCGCTTCCGGCGCCGCCCTGTGTCTTGTCGGCGAGCATCGAGCGCGCGTGCGTCGTGACGTAGTCCAGGATGCCCTTGGGCACGTCGTACTCGGGCACGCCCTCCCCGATCTGAAAGAAGGGTCGCCCATCGTCGTCGTGCCGCACGCCCGCCGAGATGATGGACTCAACCGGTGACGGCACGCCCGGCACCGCAGGCTTGAAGGCATCGGGGGACAACTCCGGCATGAGCGCCGTCTTGACGGTTGCCGCCACGACCTGAGATCGCAGATCGGCAACTGTGCCAGAGAGTGCGTCGCGCTCGGCGGCGAGGGGGTCCACCTCGGTGGCCTTCCACTGCGCCTTCATCGCGTTCACGCGCTCGGGGTCAAGCTTCCCGATGGGCAAGCCGTCCTCCGAGAAGTCCACGCCACGGCCCGTGAAGTGCGCCTTGAGCGCGTCCGGGCTGTACGCCTCCTCTTTGGTGAGGTAGCCGCCGTTCTTGATGACGGCCTTTCCGTGTGCGTCGAGTCGGCGCCTGATCGTCTCGGCGTCAGCGTAGCCGCTCGGGGCGCCAAAGTCGCCGCCATAGAAACCGGCGCCCTCGGGGAGTGTCACGGCCGAGGCGGGCACCTCGTGGGTCTCGTCGCCGATGGCGACGGTGATGGTGGGGTCCAAGATGTTTGAGTGCGTTTACGGCGTCCCGTCGCATGGCGGACGACGCCCTCACCCCGGTCTCTCCATCCGTCTCTCCGTGGGGTGACCGGAGCCGCTGGGTTGGGATCGGCGGGAGACGGTTGCCCGGGGGTCCCCGAGGCGTCGCCTCACGCGAAGGATCGGCCCTAGAGACCCGCCCTGAGGCTCAACCGGTGAACCTGCGACCAAGGCACACCGAGGCCGACACACCGAGGCGGTCACGTCGCCCATGCCCCCGAGCGGTCCACCATCCGCTTCGCGGTGGCACGCGTCACGGGGAGGTGCGGGTCTCCCGCGATCACGTCCAGGGCCGCACCGTAGCTCATGCCGTCTCGGCGCACGAGGCGGTCGTGTTCGCGGCGGACGCGGATCGCGAGGGCCGCTCGCTCCTCCGCCTCGGCGACGGCTCGGGCACGGACGGCCTCCACGGTCGCCCGCTCGTCCGGGGCGAGATCGTCGGGCAGGGCGAGGGCGGCACACATCACGCTCTCGTTCGCCCTGACTGCAAGGTCTGGCGAATGGTGTCGGCCACGTCAGGAGGCATCAAGGGCCGGGTCGTTGAGGTAGTCGCGGAGAGGCCCCGTGTAGAACCGGAGCCGTACCGTTTGTGGCTCTTCTACTCCCTCTCTGACCTCGGCATGGATCATGTGCGCCACTTGCCGCTTCGTCTCGGCGCAGCGTACAGAGAGATGTCCGTTTGTGTCGATGAAGGGTTCCAGGTTCAGGAGATCGGCCATGTCAGTCGGTTGGAGGGCGAACGATGAGCACGTCCCGGTCGTAGGGATGCCAGGGGATCAGGCCCGCCTCGGGCGGGACCGTGTGAACCCCTCGCTCGTCCACCGGGGCGGACTCCACCAGTCGCCGGAGGGCGCCACCGGGTTCTACGTCCGCCTCGCGCCACCAGGGGCTCGCGCGCTTCCAGCCCTCCGGTTCGGTCTCGGCGAGGAGTCGGTCGCGTACGGCTCGGATGGTGGAGAGCGCCACGAGCCGACCGGCCATGAACCGGGACACCGCAGATGTGCGGTCATCGTCCACGATGGAGACGTAGCCGCCGTCCACGCCTGCCCGTTCCAGCGCCGAGGCACGGCCGAACGCCTGAGCCCTCGCGACGGCGCTGTCGGCGACGAGACGCCAGTAGGTCACACCGCGCCGCTGCACGTCCCGGAGCGTGTCCGCCATGCGCTCGGCAGCGTCGTCAAGGCTCAGACTCTCCGAGAGCACCGAGGCGGCGATCTCCGCGATCCGGGGCTCCACGAGACGCGCGTGAGCCGTCGCGATCCAGTAGCCGGAGTAGCGGCGGAGCCACGCCAGCCCCGCACGGTCGGATCCGCCGAGCACTGCGCCTACAACCGCCGGAGGCGTGGGGCCCTGCGGTGTCCCAATCGCGCGCCACGCCGCCACCGCCGGGAGCCGGTCGGTGTGTGCCTCTGCTTCTCGGTATGCCTGCGCGACGCGTGACACGAACGGTGCGAGCACCGCCGCGACAAACCCCACCGAGACGGCCGAGGCCACAGCGGCACCGATGGCGGCCATGTGCTCGGGCTGCACGCGTCCGTCCCCGTCTGGATCGGCGACGCGGGCGAAGTACGGCTGGAATCCCGACGCATCGAGGAGCGGGCGGAGGGCGCCGTCCCACGCGAGCGCGATCACGCCCCACGCCTCGGCGACGGGCAGCGCGCCCGCGAGGCCGTCCGCGTCGCGGGCCGCCTCG
>JBCCPW010000032.1:0-14046 GCA_039024735.1 Bacteroidota bacterium | reverse complement strand
GTGTCCGCCTCGGTGAGGGCCGGGAGGAGGCGGACCGTGGCGCCCTGGAGCGGGGCGCGGCTCGTGGCGTCGGTGACGGTGCCGCGCACGGAGCCGACCTGGGCCGAGGCGGGCAGGGCGAGCAGGACGGCCGCGAGCAGGATCGAGAGGCGCAAGGGGCAGCAGGCGGAGCGTGGAGGGGCGCGGCGAAGCTAGAGGGGGCGCGGGGCACCGTGGAGGCACTTCGCCCGCCCCGGACGCCCGTGTCCACACTCTCCGCCTCGGTGCCTCCGACTCGGCACCGAGGCGGGCCTGGTCCTCTCGCGCTCTCTCCACATGTCCTCCCGACCGAGTGGAATGAGCGGAAGAATCTGCGTTCTGGTGGCTCGTCACCCTCCCACGAGTGCTCGCCCACCCGAAGCCAGATTCCTCGGTTCGCTTCGCTCTCTCGGAATGACACCAGTGGGGAGAGTGCGGTCCCCCCGGTCGGCCCCGGGCGCCCGCGCCACTGCCTCCGCCTCGGCACAGAGGTGGGCGCACACGCACCGATGGACCGGAAACGCCACGAGAGTCTGTGGTCCGTCGTCGGTCGTCCGTGGTCTCCCTCGAAGAGGGCCGTACCCTCTCTGCCTCGGTACCGAGGCAGGCATGGTCCCCCGGGGCGCCGGATGACGAATGCAGGAGGGCGTGTCTTATCCTCCGCCATGCGCTCCCTCGTTCTCGTCCTCGCGTGCTGCCTCGCCGCTCCCGCCCTCGCGCAAGAGGATGACGCGTTCGTGGGCTTCGGCTTCTTCTTCATGCCCGACCGCGACGGGGTCTCCATCGTCACGGCCGTAGCGCCGGAGAGTGCGGCGGAGACGGCCGGGATGCGCGCGGGCGACCGGATCGTGAGCGTGGGCGGGGTGCCGCTGCCGCCCTTCAACGAGGGCGACGCCCTGGCCCGCGCCCGGGAGTCGCTGCCCGCCGCGTTCACCGTCGCGCGAGGCGCCGACACCCTCGCGCTCTCCCTCGATGTGGGGCCGTACCGCGCGACGCCGCTCTACCGCCGCTCCGCCGCCTTCCTCTGCATTCACGGCGACTGCGTGGACGGGACGGGCGTCTGGCGCCAGCCCAACGGCCGATGGTACGAGGGCGAGTTCCAGGACGGCCTCCGCCACGGCCAGGGGGCGCTGACGCAAGAAGACGGGCGGGTCTACGTCGGCGGGTTCGTGCGCGGCGTGCGCGAGGGGCCCGCGCTCTACCGCTGGCCGGACGGGACCTACTGGACCGGAACCTTCCGCGACGACCAGCCCGTGCCGCCGGGCGTGTACACGGACGCGAAGGGCGTGAGCCGACCGGGCCTGCCGGACTGAGCGCACCCGCCTCGGTGCGTCTCGCCTCGGCACCGAGGCGGAACGGCGGGCCTCTTACCGGGGTCGGATTGGCGGACTGCCGCCGCTCCCGATGCCGTCTCCTTCCGCCACGCACACCCATTCCCCCAACGCTCTGCTCGATCAGGTCCGGCGAGCGGGACCGCTTCCGCTATCAGAAGCCGAGGCTATCCAGGCCGCCTGGGGTACCTCGCGCCAGGTCGCACCCGGTGAACATCTACTCCGGCCGGGGCAGACCTGCCGCTCCCTCTGGTTCATCGACGGCGGCTTCGCGCGGTTCTACGCCGAGACCGACGGCGCGGATGTCACGCGGCACTTCGCGCCGCCCGGTACGCTGTTCACCGTCGTGGCGAGCCTGTACAGCGGGATGCCATCACGTGAGGGACTTCAGGTGCTCACGCCCGCACGCGTCTGGATCATTTCCCGCGAGGCCAACGAGCGGCTGAGTGCAGCCTCCCCTGCGTGGAACGCCTTTCGACAGGGCTATGTCCGCGAGGTCTACGCCTACCTCGACCGGGCGCTCGACCATGCCCGCCAGATGACCGCCGCCGAACGCTACGCCGCGTTCGTTCGTGAGCAGCCCGAGGTGCTGCTGCACATCCCGCTGCGGCACGTGGCGTCGTACCTCGGGATGACGCCGCAGTCGCTCAGCCGGGTCCGTGCAGCGGCGTGACCGGCGGACGCCGCACCATCGAGTTCTTACCCGATGCGAAGGCGCCGCGGGGCCACGATGCCGGAGACTGATGGTCCATTCTCCATCGGCCTCATGACCGGCTCCCTTCTTGTCTGTCTGTCTCTTCTGCTCCTCGTGGGCTGTGCTGCGCGCGTCCCCGAGGCGGACACACCCGTCGCGGAGGGGACCAACCACGCCTTCTCGCACACGCTCGTCACCACTGCCAGCCCAGACGAGGTCTGGCGCCTCTGGACCGACCCGGACACCTGGCCCGCGTGGGACACAGAACTGGACTCTGCCTCGCTTGACGGCCCCTGGCGGGAGGGCGCTCGCGGACGCCTCCAGCCGCTCTCTGGCCCCTCGTCTTCCTTCTCGGTCACGGCGGTGAGCGAGCGCGAGACGGCCTTCTCCACTCGCTTCCCGCTTGGCGCGCTGCGCGTGGTCCGGCGCTGGGAGCCCGTGAGTGACACCCAGATTGCAATCACGCACGAAGTGTCGTTTGTCGGGTTCTCGGGACGCATCTTCGCGTCCCGCTTCGGCCCCCGTTTCCGAGCCGCGCTTCCCCAGGTGATGGCCCGGTTGGATTCCCTCGCGCGAGCCGACAGCGCACCGTGACCCGGCGGCGCTTCCTCGCGCTGGGCACGGCCGCCTCGGGAACCGCGCTCGCCGGATGCGGCATCATCGGCGCGATGGCCGCTCCCGATCCCACCGGCGTTCTCCTCCCGCCCGTCTCCACCACGCTCGGCGACGTGCGGATCACCGCCGTCCGCACCGGCCGCGTGGCCGTCAAGGAGGCGCACCGCACGCTGACCGGCCCGGCGGTCTCGCGGCTGCCGTCCATCGTGCTGGACCCGCGCTGGACGCCGTGGCTGCCCATCACGTGCTGGCTCATCGAGCACCCGGACGGGCCGATCCTCGTGGACACAGGCGAGACGCCCCGCGTGGCCGAGCCGGAGTACTTCGCGTGCGACCCCGGCACGCGGTTCGTCTACGAGCGCCTGCTCGCGTTCGACGTGCCGACCGAGGCGGCGCTGTCCGTCCAGTGCGCCCGCCTCGGTGTGCCGGTCGAGGAGATCCCGACCGTCGTGCTGACGCATCTCCACTCCGATCACGCGGGCGGCCTCCCCGAGGTGTCGCACGCCCGCGCGGTGACCTCCGAGACCGAGGCGGTACGACCTCCGCAGGGCGCTGTCCGGTGCCGGTGGCCGAGCGGCTGGCGCCCCGATCCCACGCCGTACGACGGCCCCGCGAGCGGCGCGTTCGCCACGTCCCACGCGCTCACCGCCGATGGCGCCGTTCGCACCGTGCCCACGCCGGGCCACACGCCTGGGCACCAGTCGGTCGTGGTGGAGACGGGCGGGCGCCGGGTGCTCCTCGCGGGCGACGCCGCGTTCAACACCGAACAGATCCGCCGAGGGACCGTCGCGGGTATCTGCGAGGACCTCCCCGCCGCGCGACGCACCCTCGCGCTCCTCCGCGAGGAGACCGAGGCGGGCACCCTCGTGCTGTGCTCCCACGACCCCGGCGCCGCTGACGCCCTCGCGGCGCTGTGACGGCGCCCAGAGCGCTCGCATGCCCCTCCTCCCCTCATCCTCGTGCAGGTGCTGTCAGGGGTAGGTCTTCACGAAAGGGCGGCCAAGTCGCCTCCTGCGCCCCCTACAGCGCCATTCCCGCGAACGCGGGAACCCAGAGTGATGAGCAGAGATCGCGCCTCCTCGCGGGAGTGTTTTAGGGAGGAAGCGGCCCCACCTAGAGCGCCCGTCCGAGGCACTGGCGGCCGTCGTGCGGGGCCTTCCCGATACTCTGGATTCCGGCTCGTCGGCCGGAATGACGGTGTGGGGGAAGAGGTGCTGGAGTGTGAAAGCCTACCCCTACCAGCGCGAAGGCGGGGATCCATGCGGAGGCCCGTGCGAGCGCGGGGATGGCTGGTGATCCGCTCCCCGCCAGCGGCGACACCAGCGGTCCTCGTCGCGTTGCCCCGCCACCGAGGCGGAGAGCGTTGGGCAGGCGGGGTCACGCCCAGATCTCCATCCGCAGGCCGCGCGGGTCCGTTTCGGGATCGGCGGGGAGGCAGAGCGCCGCGCCTCGGCGGATGCGCTCTGCGGTCCAGGCGCACGCGAGCGCGTCCAGCACGTCGTCCGCGGTGGCGCGGCCCCGGCAGGCGCGGGCGTGCGCGAGGGGATCTGCGACGCCGTGGACACCGAGGAGGGCGACCCGCGCCTCCCGGCCTTCGCGCGATGCCTTCGATGCCACGAGTGCGGTCCCGCCGTTCATCTGCGCGAAGATCACCTCGGGATGCGCCTCCACGATCCGGGTCGGTCCGTCGCCGCGCTGACGAGCGGGCGTGACGAGCGCGTCCGCCTCGCGGATCTTCGCGAAGAGGTGGAACGCCTGGACGGACAGGCCGGGCGCGTCAGGGCCGGAGGCACGGTTGCGGGTGCTGGCCTCCGCGTGGGTCTTCGCCGCGAGGGCATCGCGCGAGGGAGGCGAAAACACGCTCGCGCTCCGAGGCCAGCCCAGCAGGCGCCGCGCGGCCCGGTCCGCCTCCCGCCCGCCCGGCTCGGCCCGCCTCGGCAGCCCGATGGGCACGTCCACAGCGAGGACCGCCGGGTCCCCGTCTAGCGCCTCCGCGAGCGTTGCCACGACCTGCACCCGGTGCTCGCCCGTGTCCACGTGCCGCCTCGCGACGACCCAGCCGTCGCGGCAGCCGTCGGCCCCCGCCACCCAGCGGGTGGTCCCGCCTCGGTCCCGAGGCGGGCGGCTCACGTCAGGAGCGCGCGGAGCCGGTCGCACGCGTCCTCCAGCACGTCCATCTCCTTCGCGAAGCAGAACCGGAGCCAGTGACGCCCGTCGGCCGGATCGGCGAAGAACGAGTTGCCCGGCACGCTCCCCACGCCCGCCTGCTCGATGAGCGTGTGGGCGGCCTCCTGGTCGTCGGCGAAGCCCTCGCGAGAGGCAGCCAGATCGCGCGTGTTCGCGAGGACGTAGTAGGCGCCCTCGGGCCACGTCACGCCGAACCCGCACGCGGTCAGCGTCTCGCACAGGAGCGTCCGCTTGGCGTCGTACGCGGCGAGCATCTCCTCGTAGTACGCGTCCGGCAGGGGCAGCGCCGAGGCGAGGCCGTGCTGCAGCGGCGCGGGCGCGCAGATGTACATGAGGTCGTTGACGAGGCCCATTGTTCCGGCCACCGCCTCGGGCGCGATGGCGTAGCCGAGACGCCAGCCGGTCATGTTGAACGTCTTCGAGAAGCCCGAGAGCGTGACCGTCCGCTCGGCCGCGCCGGGGAGCGTCGCGAGGGAGACGTGGGCCCGTCCGTCGTAGAGCATGTGCTCGTAGATCTCGTCGGTGACGCACCAGAGGTCGTGCCGCTCGGCGATGGCGAGGGCGGCCGTCAGGTCCTCGCGAGACCACACTTTCCCGCTCGGATTGGCGGGCGTGCAGACGAGAACCGCCTTTGTCTTCTCGGTGACCGCCGCCTCCAGCGCCGCCGGGTCGAACCGCCAGTCCGGTGTGGCGAGCGGGACGGCCACGGGCGCGACGCCGAAGAGCCGCAGGATCCCTGAGTGGTAGCCGTAGAACGGCTCGAAGAGGATCACCTCGTCGCCCGGCTCGAACAGCGCGAGGCACGCACTCACGAATGCGCCCGTGCTCCCCACCGAGACGACCACCTGGGACTCGTCCGCCTCGATGCCGTTGAACCGGTGGGCCTTCTCCGCGATGCGCTCGCGGAGGTCCCGGATGCCATTGTACGCCGTGTAGATGGAGTGCCCCGCCTCGATGGCGTCGGTGGCGCCCTCGCGAATGGAGGCGGGGGTCGGGAGGTCGCAGATGCCCTGGCCGAGGTTGACGCCGCCGTGCGCGTGGACGGCGAACGTGATGGCGCGGATGTCGGACTGGCGCAGGGCGTCGGTGCGCGCGGCGAGGGGCTTCATGCACGGGGTCGGAAGGGCTTCCGAAGCTACCGCCTCGGTCCGCTTGGTCTCCGGCAGCGTACCTGAACCCGAATCGCCATGGACGAGTGATTCGTGACACGTGCCGCCCGCCTCGGGCTCGAGACGGTCACCGAGATCGTCACCGAGGCGGAGCCGTCGTGCGATGGGCCCGCGCGCGATAGGCACGCCTCCCGAGACCGTCGTTTCTTCCGCCGGTCCTCCCACCCCCTCATGCGTCTCGCCCTCGCCCTGTTCGCGCTCGTGTCTGCCCCCGTGATCGCTCAGCCCCTCGACCTCCCCGACGCGCCGCCGTACGTGCTCACCAACGCCACGATCTACACCGTGGACGAGGCCGCGCCCACCGCTGAGGCCCTCGCGGTCTCCGCCAACGGCGCCCTCGCGGCGGTCGGCACCGAGGCGGAGGTGACTGCCGCGTACCCGACCTGGCCGCGTGTGGACGCTGGGGGGCGCACGGTCATCCCGGGGCTCATCGACGCGCACGCGCACCTGATGGGGCTCGGGGAAGCCCTGCTCGAAGCCGACCTCATGGGAACGGAGTCCGTCGCGGACGTGCTGTCGCGGCTGCGCGAGTTCGGGCGGGACCTCCCGTTCGGCGCCTGGATCACGGGGCGCGGCTGGGACCAGAACGACTGGCCCGCCCGCGACGATGGCTCGCGTCCGTTCCCCACCCGCCAGCAACTCGACGCGCTCTATGCCAACACCCCCGTCGTGCTGATGCGGGTGGACGGGCACGCGCTCTGGGCCAACTCCGAGGCGCTTCGCCAGGCCGGGATCGACCCAGACTTCCCCGCTCCTGAGGATCCTGACGGCGGCCAGATCCTCCGTCAATCCAACGGAAGCCCGACGGGCATCTTCATCGATGCCGCGATGGATCTCGTGACGCGCGCCGTCCCGGCCTCGTCGCCGGAGAGGCTGCGCGAAGCCCTCGCGCGGGCCACGGCCGAGACCGCTCGTCACGGGCTCACGGGCGTCCACGAGGCGGGCATCCCGCTCGCGCTGCTTCCGCTCTACGAGCAGGCCATCGAGGAGGGGCGCTTCCCGCTCCGCAACTACGCGATGCTCTCCATGGACGAGCTCGCCACGTTCTGCAAGCAATACCCGGAGGGCTATCCAAGCAACGGCCGCCTCCGCGTGCAGTCGCTCAAGGTCTACTCCGACGGCGCGCTCGGCAGCCGAGGCGCTGCGCTGATCGAGGACTACTCCGACGACCCCGGCAACACCGGCCTGCTGTTTCAAGACACCGAGACGCTGACCCGGATCGTCACGCAGGCGATGAACTGCGGCCTCCAGGTCAACAGCCACGCCATCGGCGACCGTGGCAACCGCGCCGTTCTGGATGCCTACGAGACCGCGATGACGACGACCGGCGGCGGGCCGGGGCGGCACCGCATCGAGCACGCGCAGATCATGTCCCTGAGCGACATCGAGCGGATGGCAGGTCTCAACATCATCGCGAGCGTGCAGCCGACTCACGCCACCAGCGACATGCCCTGGGCCGAAGACCGCGTGGGGCCCGAGCGGATCAAGGGCGCCTACGCATGGCGCCGGATCGTGGACGCGGGCGCCCGGCTCGCGCTCGGTTCGGACTTCCCCGTGGAACGCGTCGCGCCGCTGCTCGGGTTCTACGCCGCCGTCACCCGGCAGGACGCCGAGATGAACCCGGCGGGCGGGTGGTACGGCAACCAGGCGCTCACGCGCGAGGAGGCGCTGCGCGGCTTCACGCTGGACGCCGCCTTCGCGGGCTTCATGGAGCACGAGGTCGGCAGCCTGGAGACCGGCAAGCGCGCCGACTTCGTGGTGCTCTCGCAGGACCTGATGCGCGTCCCGCCGGAGCAGATCCTTGCCACGGAGGTCCTCGCGACCGTCGTGGACGGAGCGCCCGTGTTCGTTGCCGAGTAGCCGCCCTCGTCGTCCGCCCCGGCACCGAGGCGGTCACCGTTGACCTCCCCCGTCATGTTCACCGAACCCGACACGTGGACCGGAGGCGTCGTGGAGGCGTGGGTCTCGTTCCCCGACGACGTGGTCCTTCCTCCGGCCCTGGATGCTCTCTGGGGCCACGCGATGCTGGACGGCCCCTACTCCAGCCGCGACATGGAGCCTGTGTTTCAGCGGCGGCTCCCGCGCGAGCGGTGGCGGGAGCCCGTCTACGACAATCCGTTCAACCGGAGCGACGACTCGCTGTCGAGGACGTACGCCGTCGTCCGGCTGGCCGATGGCTCCCGCGTGCCCGCCTCGGTGGCGGTCACGGACGATCTGACGGAGCCGATCCGAGAGATCGGCATCCGCCTGCCTCTCGGGGCGTTGGAGCGGGTCCGCGACATGTCCGCGTTCGAGACGGAGGGCGGCCTCCCGGACTGGTTCGATGGGCTCGTGGAGGAGATCTACGGCCTGATCCGGTCCGTCTGGAACGCGGCGCCGTTCGAGAAGGGGCTCATCGGCCTCGACGCCTCGATGTACTCCGTGGAGGAGGTGCTCACCGACCCGTACTGGCAGGAGGTGGTCGGGGTGGTGAGCACGGTGGACGGGCGCTTGGAGTGGCACCCACCGAGGGGGCGCGCGTCTGACGACGGCTGACGTTCTCCGCCTCGGCACCGAGGCGGGGGTGCGTGAACCGGGAGTGGACCTCACCAGTCAGCCTCCGGTCCACCTAAGGATTGATGTACAAATATTGGCTAATATAAATTAGTCGAAGTAGTTTATTCCCTGTTTGGCGTCGCTCTCTACCTTTAGATAATACTCTCGTTCTCGTGAGCGACACCGCCGTCATGCCCCCGACCGGCCCCATCTCCCGCGCTCGATTCGCCGCCTCGGTGCGCGAGGCCCTCCGCAACCGGCGCATGACGCAAGCCGCTCTCGCCGAGACCGTCGGCGTCACCCCGGCCACCGTCTCCGACTGGGTCAACCAGAAGAAGACCCCCACCGATGACTCCGCCGAACGCGTCCTCAATGCCCTCGGCCTCTCCTGGTCCGATGTCATCGCGACCGGCCATAAACCCGCAACGGCCAACGGCACCCACACCCGCACCGAGGCGGACACCACCGATCCCGCCTCGGGAGGCTCCGCCGTCGTCCTTGTCCCCCACGACGGCCACGCCGCCGCCGCGTCGTCCACCGCCGAAGGTCGAGTCTCCGAGTCCACCGCCGAGCCCGACCAGGACCCCTACCCGCGCCACGTCCTCCAGCAGGTCACCGGCCTCGCCGACCCCAGCCCGCTCCGCTCCTTCACCGTCGTCGGCGACTCCCTCGCCGACGAGATCAGCCCCAACGCCCGCCTCCTCTACCTCCCCCTCCACGAGTACGCAGGCGACGGCCTCTACATCGTCGAGATCGACGGCGCCATGATCGTCAAGCAGCTCCAGCGCCTCGGCGGCGGCACCCTGGAGTTCATCCCTCGCAACAGCCTCTACGAGCGCGAGCGCTTCACCCCCGTCAAAGACGCCGACACTGAGAACACCTACCGCTCCACCACCACCGCCCTCACCAGCCGCATCCGCATCGTCGGCAAGGTCGTCTTCTACCCCAAAGCCGCATGAGCGTCTCTGACCCGGCTGACTATCCCGATGCGAGGGATGCCTACGATCCGGCGGAGATCCACCACCTGGAGGTTCGCAGCATCAAGACCGGCGACCCGATGCCCGAAAGCATCGACTGGCGCGAGTTCCCACGGTTCGCAGTCGTTACGGGTCCAAACGGAAGCGGGAAGACGCTCTTGCTTCAAGCATTGAGCACCGCTGCTTCAGAAACGGCACGGGCAGTAAACGAAAAAGTTACTTCACTACGCAAACAAGTCGTAAGATGGATACGTGAAGGAAATGATTCTTACGCTAGCACGCTTAAGTCACGAATACGGAAAGCCAAACGGAATCCCACCGAACGCCCTGCAGGCGACACATGGCTTGATGGACAATTGTGGGCTCTCAGTGATAAACGAGCAGTGACCATCGAGAAGGGCTCGTTTCAAAGTCTGGAAAGCTACGATGTCACAATAGGTAGAGCCGGATCACGCGCCGCTCGGATCCTACTGGGGCTCGGGATACGAGAGGCTGATCCTTCGCCACTGCCTGATTTAGACATCGGCGACCCGCGCGTTCTCCGGTTTGAGCACATTCCAGATGGACTCGCACTCGCCTTCTTGGGACATCTTCAGAAGCAAGCAGGCACAGCCATGCCCCAGGACGAACTGTACGGTGCCGACCTCGGAACACCGCCCTGGGAGATCCTCAACCAGACCCTAGCGGCCGCAGGCTTCGGCTACACGGTAGTCCCTCCCGACAGCAACGCACTCTCGGCCCCATACCGCGTCACCTTCCGTGCCCCAGATGGAAGCGGACCGATTCGATTCGAGGAACTGTCCTCCGGTGAGCGGAGCGTCGTCGGACTCGTCGCCTCCCTCTATTCTGGAACCCAGGGCGGGCCATTGCCGGAGCTCTTCCTGCTGGATGAGCCCGACGCCCACCTTCACCCATCGCTCACCCAGACCTTCATCTCCACCCTGTACGAGCAGATCGCGCAGAAGCTCGGGGTCCGCGTCGTCATCACCACCCACTCCCCCTCCACCGTCGCCCTCGCCCCAGAGGGCTCCGTTTACGAGGTTCGGCGCGAGGGCCGAAAAATGTTTGCCGACCGGGTGGAGAACAAGTGGGATGTCGTGGGCAAACTCACGAGCGGCTTCGTCACCGTCGCACCGGGCACTCGCAACGTCCTCGTGGAAGACGACGACGACGCTCAGTTCCACGACGGCGTACTCGAGGCGCTTCTCAATCACGGTCTCTCCCCTGTTCCCGCCGGACGCCTCGCCTTCATTCCCGCCTCCATCGAGACCGGCAACGGAGGATGCACCGAGGTCGCCAAAGTCGTTCGCGCCGCCAACACCGGCCCCCTCCAGGACTTCTCCACCGTCTGGGGTCTCGTAGACCTCGACGCAGGCGATGAGGAGCCCGAGAACAAGCAGGAACTCCTCGACCACGACCGCATCGTCAAGCTCGGCCGCTACTCCATCGAGAACTACTGGGTCGATCCCGTCATGGTCGCCGTCGTCTCTCTCAGGAAGGACGACAGCCAACCACTCCCCGGCATGGAGCCGTTCGTCGGCAAGCAAGCCGAGATCCAGAACGCCACCAGCGAGGACCTTCAACACATCGCGGACCACGTGCTCGGCGCGATGCGGGACGCGCTCAACACACCCCCCACAGAAGACGAAGAGCAGCGCGAGCCCGTCCCGTACGTCACCGGACAGAAGATCCAGCTCCCGAAGTGGCTGCTCCACCGCAAGGGCAAGACGCTGAAGGGTCCCGCCACCAGCCTCCCCTACTTCGACTGTGTGATCCGCAGGATCGTCAGCGCCTACAACGTCGTCCCCCTCATCCCCCAAGAACTCGCGGATACCTACGCGAGACTCGCAGGCGTGGACCCTCAGCCCAGCGCATGACCCGGCCAGCGCTTCTCCTCGTCGCCTGCATCGCGACACTCGCCGCCTCGGTGACGCCCCAGCTCGTCGGCTCCAAGCACTCCGACGTGTTCCACCTCCCGGACTGCCGCCACGCCGTCCGCCTGGCCTAGCATAGCCAGCTGTCAGCCTCCGGGTTGCCCAGAAGTCCATCTCCCGCCTCGGCACCGAGGCGGGAGCACCCGAAACGTCCGGTACAGAACCCCCTGCCGGAAACCAAACGAGCCCGCACACCCCGGGCATGGTGTGCGGGCTCGTGCGAGATCCCCGTTGCCAGAGCGGCCTCGCGAGGCGATGAGACACCGCCTCCTGAGACGACCGACGCGGCGCGTCGGCTGGCAAAGGACCTCAGGCTAGTCGTGGGGTCACCAGCAGCGCCCGCGGCGCTCTCCGAATACCTTCCCCGGTACCACGTAGTGATGGAGAGCGCCGCGAGGCTGATCCGATGAGCGTCCCGCGAGGGGTGCGCCGTAGGGGGCGCCTCACGCGGGGCTCAGACTCGGAGGCACAAGGGCCAGGAAAGAACGAAGCGGCAGGGCCGCGGGTCGGTGACCGGTGGGAGGATCGGGCAGACCGCGCCCCAGACGAATGGGGACGGCCTTCGGAGTGGATGAGGAAAACATGAGGGGCCCCAGGCGTGGCGGAACGGGCGGTTTCCGTTCCGGGTGGAAAGTGGACTCCGCCCCGCGCCCGGTCTATCCTCAGATCCAGCGACCGAATCTGGAAGCGCACGGCGCGCCATGTCCTCGGTCTCAGGATCCACCGGCACGGCCGCACCCTCCGCATGGAACCGGCGACCGACATTCTCACAACCGACCGACCGCTCCCCACGCTCATCCGCGTGGGCGATTGGCGAGTGGAGCCGATGGCGAACCGTCTGCTCCGAGGCGGAGAGGAACGGCGCGTGGAGCCGAAGGTGATGGAGGTGCTCGTCTGCATGGCCCGGCGCCCCGGCGAGACGGTCTCCCGCGACGCCTTCATGGCTGAGGTATGGGCTGGCACCATCGTCACGGACGATGTCCTCGCGCGATGCATCTCGGAGCTTCGCAAGGCCCTCGGCGACAGCGCCCGCGCCCCCGAGTACGTCGAGACGATCCGCAAGCGAGGGTACCGGCTCATCGCGCCCGTCCGCATCGTGACGGAGCAGCCCTCGGGCGAGACCGCCTTCGTGGCCCGGCCTGCCTCGGGCCACGCCGCCCGGCGCGATGCCCTCCAGAAACGCAAGCGGACGCGGGGCCGCCTCGTGACGCTCGCGGTTCTCGGCCTCGTCGTCGCGGCGAGCGCCGCCTACGCCTCCTACCGATGGTTTGCTGGGCGCGTGAGCCCGCTCGCCTCGGTGCCGGTGACGAGCCTCCCGGGCGTGGAGCGAGACCCCGCCCTCTCGCCGGACGGGCAGACCGTCGCCTTCGCGTGGGACGGCGGCGAGAGCGGACCCTCCAACGTGTACGTCCAGCCCGCCTCGGTGGAGAGCGCAGGGCAGGCCGTCCCCATCACCGCCAGCCCCGCCGACGACCACAGCCCCGCCTGGCATCCCGACGGCGCCCGCCTCGCCTTCGCGCGATGCCAACCCCAGGGCTGCGATGTCTACACGGCCGCCGCCGACGGCTCCGACGATCCCGCCCCGCTCGCCGAGTTGGACCGGTTCCAGATCCGACAGCTCATCTGGAGCCCCGACGGCACGCAGCTCGCCTTCTCCGGCCGCCGAGGCGGATCGGGCGCGTACAGCCTCCACCTCCTCCCGCTCGACGGCAGCCCACCGCAGCGCCTCACCGCGCCGCCCGCCACCTTCCCCGGCGATCTCTACCCAGCCTTCTCCCCAGACGGCACCCGCCTCGCCTTCGTCCGCACCCGCCTCGATGGTCAGCAGGACGTGTGCACCGTCCCGATTACCGGCGGGACCGTAGAGCGGCACGTGCTGGAGCAGAAGGGCGTGACGGGCCTGGACTGGAGCACCGACGGGCGCGAGATCGTCTACGCCGCCAACCGCGAGGGCACGGCCGGGCTCTGGCGCGTCCGGCCGGACGGGAGCGGCCCGCAATGGGTGGCCCTCGGGACCGACATCGGCGAGGTCTCCGAGCCGTCCATCGCGGACGAGGGGCGCGGGCTCGTCTTCGCGCAGCGCCTCTCGCGGACGCAGATCGTAGGCGTCTATCGCGACGGCCAGCCGGAGCCGGTCATCTCCTCCACGCGCGAGGACACGCAGCCCCACGTCTCGCCGGACGGAACGCAGATCGCCTTCGTCTCCACGCGCAGCGGCGCGCACGAGGTGTGGATCGCAACCCGTGACGGCCAGGCCCCCCGCCTGCTCACCTCCTTCGGCGGCCCCCGCGTGAGCACGCCTCGGTGGAGCCCCGACGGGGAGCGCCTCGTCGTCGCCGCCCGCCGGAGCGGGAGCCACGCCGACCTGTTCCTCGTGGAGCCCAGCGGGGAGACCCGGCAACTCACCGATGGCCCCGGCGACGAGTTGGCCCCCTCGTGGAGCCGCGATGGCGAGTGGATCTACTTCGCCTCTCCGCGCGATCCCGACGGTGCGTGGCAGATCTACCGGATGCCCACAGCAGGTGGCGACGCCCAGGCCATCACCCGCTACGGCGGCGTCGCCGCGATGGAGGCGCTGGATGGCAG
>JBCCPW010000031.1:0-14139 GCA_039024735.1 Bacteroidota bacterium | reverse complement strand
TACAGGTCCACGTCGTCCCTGGCGAGGGATCCGTCCCACACCCGGTCCAGGTCCTCTACCGGCACCCCCACCCCGACGGCGTGCAGGAGCGTGAAGCCCGAGAGCGAGACGCGGTTGCGGAGTTCCACGCCCGTGCCCGCACGCTGGATGGTCTCGATGCCACCGCCGCCCACCAGGCCGCCGTCCAGGAAGATCGTCGGGGCGATCTCGCGGAAGCTGACGAGCCCAAGCACACTCGTGCGAAGGTCGGCGATCGGGGCGAGCCTGTACTCGGCGCTCCCGAACAGCGCGCGGGCACCGACAGCGTAGCTCCGGTAGCCGCGCACCCGCTCGGCGTCATCGTCCAGCGCGAGGCCGCCAATGAAGGGGACCGCGGCGCTGACGTCGTCGTAGCGGCTCAGGCCCACATAGTCCTGCGGAAGTTGCCGGTCACCGAGGAGAGCCGTCGCGCGAGCACGCAGCAGAAGGCGACCCCTCGGGACGCGCAGCGTGTGGAACGCCATCACGTCCGGGCGGAGG
Organism: Bacteroidota bacterium; assembly: GCA_039024735.1. Taxonomy (GTDB): domain Bacteria; phylum Bacteroidota; class Rhodothermia; order Rhodothermales; family Rubricoccaceae; genus Rubricoccus. The sequence continues at coordinate 13,620 of JBCCPW010000031.1, read as the reverse complement.
TTCGCCGAGGCGCCGAGGACGGGGACACCTGCCGTCACGCGCGCCCTCGCGCCGGTGCCATCGAGCGGATGGATGACGTTGAGGCGGTACGGGCGCTGGTGCTTGTATGCGAGGCCGACCTGCACGTCCGCCCGGGTGCCTGCCTCAGGCATCGGAAGGGGCAGGCCCTCCGAGGCGAGGTCGAAGCGGTCCGGGTCGAACGGCTCGGCATGCGCCAGCCGCGCCCGCGCACCGACGGCCCAGCTTCGGTACGGCGCGATGGTCCAGTCCAGCGGAAGGGTGGCGGAGACATCGCCGCCGGTCATGTTCTCCACCAGGATCCCGTCGCCGTATACCGAGGTGGGACCGGGGAAGCGGTAGAGGTCTAGCGTGAGCGTGGGCGCGAGTAGGCGGTTGGTGTACGAGAGGTATAGGAAGGAGCGGTCCACGGGCCGCGTGATGCTCACCCCGCCGAGGAACAGGACCTGATGCTTGCCGAGCGGCTCCACGAAGATGGAGGTCGCGAAGGCGCCATAGTCGTCGTCGCCGTTGAACCAGGTGCCGTCTTCGCCCGGGTCGATGTAGGGCAACGCGAGAGTGATGGCGTGGTCTAGGTTGGCGAGGGCGTTGTAGTCGCGGCGGTCGCGGATGAGGCTCTCGTCGGGCTCGACGAGCCAGGGCGAGTCGGCGAGGGGGCGGTGCTCGGTCCAGGAGCCGTAGCCCTCCGGGACCGTGAGAGGGACCGCCTCGGCGCGTCGCCGGGCGTCCACGACGAAGACCCGGTCGCGCCGCTTCGTCTCGCTCGCGACGAGCACGAGCCGTCCGGCGGGATGCGTGCTGTCAGGCGGGAGCCAGTCCATGACGCGGGCACCCGCGTAGAGAAACGTGACGCGCTCTGCGGGGGACAACGGAGCGGGCACAGCAGAGCCTCCGCCTCGGGCCATGTCCTCCGCCTCGGTGCCGGACCCCTCGGTCCCGATCACGAACACATTCCCCACGCGGTCGCGGAGGCTGGTGAACGCGAGGCTGTCGCCGGTGGCGTTCCAGACCGGGAAGCGGTCGTCCCGCTCGTCCAGCGGCGTCTCCATGTCGGTACCGAGGCGGACCACCTCGCGGGTCTCCACGTCCACCGTCGCGACCTGGCGACGGCTGTCTGCGTCGAAGATGGAGAAGGCGACGTGGCGGCCGTCGGGGCTCCATCGCGCGCTCGTGATCTGCACGTCGCCCGTGAAGGCGGTCAGGGGCGTCTCTTCGCCCGTCTCGGTGTCGAGGACGAACACGTTGGCGGCCGGGCCATTCACCCCCACGAAGGCGAGCCTGCGGCCGTCCGGCGCGAAGCTCGGCGAGACGGCGCGGCGGTTGTCCGTCAGGCGCGTGATGCGGCCCGCCTCGGTGGTGACGACGAACAGGTCGTTGACGAACGAGCCGTGGCGCCCGCGCACGGTCCGCGTGTACGCGATGCGCGTCCCATCCGGGCTCCACGAGATCGGCCCGACGATGGAGCCCTCGGCCAGCGCGCGGAGATCGCGCCCCGAGCGCGTGGAGTCGCCCGGGTTGTTCATCGTGTAGAGGACCGTGATGGGCCGCGCGAGGCTGTTGAGCACCACCGCGGCGATCCGCGTCGTGTCCGGCGAGAATTGGAGGGCGCGGATGCTGGTGCCGGGCACACCGAGGCGGCGCACGTCGAGGGAGTCCACCCGCTCCATCTGGCCCGCGAGGGTGTTGTAGTACACGTTGACGTGCTTCCGCCACTCCTCGTAGAACACGGGGTACGGCACCCCGACCGTCGCGCGGAACGCGGCGTAGAAGTCGTGGACGCGGATCCCGAGTCCGGTCTCGCGATGCTCCAGGAGCTTCGTGATCACGCTGTCACCTCGGGTCTCGGCGAGGTAGCGGACGAGGCTGTTGCCGACGGCGTACTGGAGCCGCCCGTTCTGCGGGCTGAGGCCATCGGAGTAGTTGAGGCGGTCTTCGAAGACGGCCGTGCGGAGGATGGCGTCGCCTCGCGCGGCATCCCACTTCTCCGTGAGGTACTGCGCAACGCCCTCGGCCCAGAAGATCGGGAGGGCGTCCGCGAGGAGGTTCTGCGCGGGGCCGATGTTGCTGCGCGTCTTCCGGTAGTGGAAGATGTGGGCCAGCTCGTGCGCGATGACCTTGCGGAGCCACTTCACCTCACCGGTCCAGATCGTCGCGACGTTGTTGACGTGGACCCAGATGGCGGTGGAGCCCACGCGGCTGCTCTCGTACGCGATGCCGTTCGCGATCTCGTCCTCGTCGGAGAGGTAGATGCGGATCGGATCCGGGAAGTCCACCGGCCCGATGTTGACCTGAAGGGCGTCGAACGTCGCCTCGGCTACCGCTGCCGCCTCGCCCTCGATGCCCGCGAGGTGGGCCGGGTACATGATCTCGAAGTGCTCCGTCTCGGCCACCCGCCAGTCGATCTCGGGGTGGTTGCGGTTGTTGAAGACGGCGAAGCCGGGCGACTGCGCCACGGCAGGGGCCGCCGTGAGGCAGGCCAACAGGAAAACGAGGCGACGGCGCATGAGGGCGATGACGAGACGGGGTGAGGATAGGTCACGGACAGGCGAGGCGACCGCGCATCGGGGATCTCGCGAGGCCACCGAATCCGTCACCGAGGCGGGCGGCATGCGTGTGCATGATGCGTGTGCATGCGTAGTGCATGCGTAGGGGCACAGCGGTGCTGTGCCCTCTGTGCCGTGCCCACGTTCCCGCCTCGGTGGTGCGACATCGCCACCGAGGCGAGTCGCGAGGCGGAAACAGGCGTGTGACAAAAAGATGGCACTGGCAGGCGGTAGATACGCGTACGCGCGCGCGACACCCGCGGGCGCACCCTCTAGCCGAGCGTCCGATGCACCGCGTCACGTCCCCCTCTCGCCTCGCCCCCCGCGACTGGGCATCGTCTCTTCTCGCCGGTCCCGCCGTTGAGCCGCCGCCGCCCTACACGGGCGCCCTCCACGACGAGTTTGCGTGGCACGTCGTGAAGTACCTCTCGGACGATGCCGTGCTGCGCTCCGAGGACATCGTCGAGCCCGGCGACCGCCTGCCCGGCGCTGTGTTCACGTTCGACTTCGTGCTGGAGGTTCCGGTCACCGAGGCGTCCGGTGACGTGTCGGGGATGCGTCGGGTGGCGGTCGAGATCGGCGGTGCGCGGGGCCTTCGCGAGCACCAGCGCCAGCTTCGCCGCGATGCCTCCGCGCTGGCGTGCGGCGCTGTGGACGCCATCTACCGCCTTCGCGGCAGCGACCTCCTCGATCACATGGAGGACGTGCTGTACCTCGTCCGCCAGTGGGATCCCGCCCTGTTCTCGCGCCGCGGTCAGATCAACCTCCAGACGCTTTCCAGCACGCAGGTGCGTGCTCTCGCACTCCGCCCCGAGCAGCCGAGCGCGCTCGTCGTCTACCCCCTCCCCGAGGCGGACCCGAGCCGGGCGCTGTGGCACGTTGCCAACGGTGAGGCGCCGCACGTGCTCGTCCGCCGTCTGGACGCCCGGTACCCGGAGGTGTGGGCGCCGTACGCCTCGGCCCACGTCCGGCCGGAGCCGGTGGAGATCCCGTACCGCAAGGCGAGCTAGCGGACTGGAGTCAGTGGCACCCGCCTCGGTGGTTTCGCAGACGTACCGAGGCGGGCGGCATCAGGAGGCGTTACTCGCCACCGCCGAAGCCTCCGGGAGGTGGGCCTCCACCCGGGGGGCGATCTCCACCCGGAGCTGGGATGGAGCCTGCCGTCGCTCCTCCGAAGGTTCGGAGCTTGTAGGAGACGTTGAGCATCGCATACCGGCCCAGCGCTTGCGTCTGTGCGTCTTGGACATACAGTTCCGTCGCGGTCCGCTCCACGTCCTGCTGCTGGTTCAAGAGGTCGTGGAGGCTGAAGCTGACTTCAGCGAGGTCGCCGGGGAGGAACTTGTACCCGACCTTCGCGCCCCAGAGGATCTGCGTGGGGTCTACGCTATCGTTGAGGCCCGAGTAGTGTAGCCCGGTCACGTCGGTGCCCAGGGCGATGCCGTCCCAGGGCAGCCACGAGAGCTTGGCCCCGGCGAGGTGGCGCACGTAGGCGTCGTCCAACGCGGGTGCGGCCGAGTTGGCGATGGCTGTGTAGCGGGCACCGTACTCCAGGGAGAAGTCCAGGCGGGGGCTGATGGCACTGCCCACGAACAGGCGGCCGTCGAGGCCGATCTGGTCCGAGATGCTCACCTCGGTGTCCACGAGGCCGGGGGCCCGGGTGTAGCTGGCCCCGAGGGAGACGCTCGCGTTGCTTCGGAGCAGGCCGAGGGGGCGGCCGTAGCTCCCGAGCGCGCGGGCGCTCCAGTACCCGTCCACGTTCTCGGGGCGCGTGAGCTGTGCCCCAGCCGGAAGAAGGACGCCCGACGGTGTCTCGATGTCTTCTCGTAGGATCGTGGTGGAGGTCCCGATGTAGTTCTGTCCGTAGGTGCCGCTCAGGATGCCGTAGAGGACCGAACCGCCCTGCGCGTCAGTGGCGTTGATCCGGGCGCGAAGGGTATGCGCGGTGCTCGGTGAGAGGTCCGGGTTGCCAGACGTGAGGAGCAGCGGGTTGGAGTTGTCCACGAGGCTGCTGAGTTGTGTCGCGCTCGGCGTCTGGGTGCGGGCGCGATAGTTCAGGTCCAATCGGCTGCCTTCGCCGAGCGTGAGACGCGCTCGTGCGGAGGGGGAGCACGGACCAGAAGCTGCGGTCCACCGCGAAGGGGTCCACGGCCGTTTGCTCCCCCTCAAGGTTCTCGTGCTGAAGGTCGACGCCGATTTGCGCGTTGGCCTGCCGGGTGCCGTAGCGGTAGGAGATGCCGCCTCGTTGCACAAGCGACTGTTGCTCGAACGTGCTGGTGTACGTAGCGTCCGGCACGGTGTACGCGCCAAACGTGTCTGCGAGGAATGCAGACTGGCCCGAGGTTCCGCGCGAGAGCTGCGGACGGTAGCTGAACTGAAACTGACCGTTCTCGCCCAGAGGCTCTGTGTAGCTCAGCCGGGCTGAGATCGACCGGGTGAGAGCATCGGTGTCGAAGAGTTGGTCTGTGAGACTGTCCTCAAAGCGGTCCCCGAAAGCAGTCAGGGCGACGGTCTGCTGACTCTCGCCGCGTTGATCGTCCACCTCGGCTCCGAGGCTGAGGGAGAGTGTCCGGCCTCGGGCGGCGAAGCGGTGGCGGATTTGGAGGTCACCTTCGGCGGAGAGGCCAAAGCTGCTGGCGTCCGTCTCTGAGAGCGTCTGCGCGAAGGGCTCGCTCGTGGGAAGAGAGGTCAGGCTCGCGAGGGAGCTCTGCGTGCGGTAGTCCTGAACCGTGAGCCGAGGCTGGAAGACGACCTGGGTGCGGTCCGTGAGGGCGTACTGTGCCCGAGCAGAGACGCGATGGTTGGTGTTGTCCGTCGCGCCATCTTCCGCCTCGGTGTACAACTGCGACACCTCGCCGCTGGAGAGGTACGAGCGGTTGAGGCTCGCGTCGAGGTCGGTGCCGGTGGTGTTGAAGAAGTAGCTGCCGGAGACCCGGAGATCGCCGCCGAGGAGGACATCGGAATAGTTGAAGCCGAGCGAGTTGGCCGAGGCCACGCCATCCTGATTGCCGAGGAGGAGCGTGCTCACATCAGAGCCTCCCCGCCCGCCTCGGCGGCCTCCGCTGCTGGCGACGCCGAGGAGGTCCTCGGTCGCGAAGTTCTGCTGGTCCACGTTGTTCGTCAGGCCGACGATCGTGATGCGCCGATCTCCATCGAGCAGGGTCACGTTCCCCCCCGCGAGATACTCGCCGTTCGGTCCTCCACCCGCATAGGCACGGCCGAACTGTCCGTTCTGCATGCCGCTTCGGGTCACGATGTTGATCGTCTTCTCGGCGTTGCCGTCATCGAAGCCGGAGAAGCGGGATTCCTCGCTCTGGCGGTCGAAGACCTGCACCTCCTGAATCATCTCGGCTGGGAGCGTGGTGAGCGCCGCCTGGACGTCGGTGCCGAAGAACTCGCGGCCGTCCACAAGGACCCGCTGCACGGTTTCGCCCTCGGCCTGCACCTCGCCGCCTTCGATCACCACACCAGGCAGCTTGGCGATGAGATCCTGGGCCGTCGCGTCCGGGTTGACGGCGAACGCGTCGGCGGTAAAGGCGGTCGTGTCCCCCCTGATCTCGACGCGCTGGCGCACCGCCTCCACGTTGATGCTCCCGAGGAGGTCGTCGTCCGCGGAGAGACGGAGCGTCCCGAGGGCGAGGGCCGAGCGGCCGACGGTCACGTCGTGCTCTTGTGCGGTGTAGCCGACGAATGAGACGCGAAGCCGGTAGTCGCCGGGGGCGATCGCGAGGCGAAAGGCGCCATCGAGGCGACTCGCGGTCCCGGTCTGAGTGCTGTCTGGACGGATGAAGACGACGCTGGCGCCCGGCAGGGGCTGCCCGTCGGCGGCGTCCACGACGGTACCGGTCACCTCGGTGGTGGTCGGTTGCGCGACAGCGGCCGTCGCGACGGCAAGGCTGAGGAGAAGAAGGAGGGGAGCGCGTAGAAGCATGGGTCAGAGGGGCAACAAAAGACAGGAGGCCCCGGGAATGATGACCCCGGGGCCGAGGCGAGATCAGGAGCCGGAGCCGCGCCGACCGCGGCGGTCGCGTTGCGTCTCGGTCCAGGCGCGGAAGCGCTCGACCTGCTGGGGCGAGAGAAGCGCCTCGATCCGGCGGTTCATCTCGGCCCGTTGCTCGGCGCGCTGCGCCCGCATCGCCTCGCGGTCGCCGGAGCCGCGCGCACCGCGTGCCGGTCGTTCTGCGGCCTCTGCCTCGAAGAGCGCACGGATCTGCGTCGCCTGCTCGTCGGTGAGGTCGAGGGCCTCGTCGAGCGATTGGATCTGGCGCGCGATGCGTTCGGCGGGGTCTTGTGCTCCCCGGCCTTGTGCCGAGGCGGAGGAGGCGAGCGCGAGGGTGCCGATGAAGAGGAGAGCGGCAGCACCGAGGATGCGGGGGAAGGTCATGACGAGGGGTGGTCTGTGAGTGAGTGGGCGCCAGGGCAGCGTCCGTGAGACCAAGGACGGGACATTTCCCCTCCGTTCCGCACGTCACCGCACGAGATGCACCAGCTTGGCGTGGATGGCACGCACGGGACCATTGGCCCCCCCCGGTGCCACCACGCCATAGCCCGAGGCGGTGTCCTCCCCGCGTTTACAGAGCGTCGTGCGCTGACCGCCTGATACCGGTCGACTCCCCGCCGACCGCCTGTTTACCCCGCCTCCCGGGACCCCTGTGGCATCGTTCCGGTCCCGCCTCGGTGCGTCCGCAGACCGCCCGAGGCGGGTGTGGGCGTCAGAGACCGGGACACGCCCTCGCGACCACCCGGTCACGTCCGCGCGAATGTTCCATCAGACAGCCTCCGCCTCGGTCCGTCTGTGCGGGCACCGAGGCGGGTGGTCAGTCAGCCCATTGACGGCGGTACGACCGCGCCCCGGGCGTCGCCGTGACCGGAGACGAGGTGGCCCGGCTTCCCGTCCTCGGTGATGATCCCGTGGCGGATGCCGACGCGCCGGAAGATGTCCAGGATCTCGTCCAACTCCTCGTCGGTGTGGGTGGCCATGTAGCTCGTCCGCATCAGCGACTGGCCGCGCGGGACAGCGGGCGGCACCACGGGGTTGACGAACACGCCTTCCTCCAGAAGGTCATTCCAGAAGGCCAGGCTCGCGTTCTGATCGCCAATCACCACCGGGATGATGGGCGTCTGGCTGCTCCACACGTTGAAGCCGAGGCTCCGGTAGCCCTCGCGCATGTGGTCCGCGATGGTGTGCAGGCGCTCCAGCCGCCACGGCTCCGCCTCCAGAATGTCCAGGCACGCGAGCACCGTCGCGACGTTGGCGGGCGGCATGGACGCGCTGAAGATGTGCGCGCTCGCGGAGTGGCGGATGAACTCGATGACCTCGTGCGAGCCCACGACGAAGCCGCCGAGGCTGGCGAAGGACTTCGAGAAGGTGCCCGTCGTGAGATCGGCGCGGTCGGTCAGGCCAAACTGCGCCGCTGTGCCCTTCCCCCGGGGGCCGACGACCCCGACTGCGTGCGCATCGTCCAGCATGAGCCCGGCGCCGAACTCCTCCGCGAGGGCGACCAGCTCGGGCACCCGCGCGATGGTACCGGACATCGAGAAGACGCCGTCCGTGACGATGAGCTTGCCTGCCTCGGGACGCTCCTCGGCATACTTCTTCAGGAGCATCCGGAGGTGCGCCATGTCGTCGTGCCGGAAGCGGACCGTCTCCGCTGCCGAGACCTGCGTGCCCGCCACGATGCACGCGTGGTTGTCCTTGTCCGAAAAGATGAGGTCCCCGCGGCCCGCCAGCGACTGGATGACGCCCTGGTTGGTCATGTAGCCGGTCGAGAACAGGACGCAGGCCTCCACGCCCATGAACCGCGCGAGGCGGGCCTCCAACTCTAGGTGGAGATCGAGCGTTCCGTTCAGGAATCGGCTCCCCGTGCAGCCGGAGCCGTACTTCTCAATGGCTGCCTGCGCGGCCTCCACCACCGCCGGGTGGTTCGTCAGTCCGAGGTAGTTGTTGCTTCCCGCCATGATGACCTCCTTGCCGTTGATGACGGCACGGGTCCCCTCGGCAACCTCGATGGGCCGGAAGTAGGGATACAGCCCGGCGCTCTTGGCCTGCATGTACCGGCCCTCGGGCGCGAAGAACTGACGGGCCTTCTGGAAGATCGGGCGGGGCATCGGGGCGTCGTGGCGCGGGCCGAGGCGGTGGGCGGGAACGGACATGGGAACCGGTGAGCCGCGGGTGGGAACTCACCAAGATACCCGGCGCGTGTGGAGGCGCTGCCGAGGCTCCCCCAAGACGCGACGAACGGTGTTCACCGGTCCGCCCTCAGAGCCTTGTGGCACCGATTTGGGGCCGTTCGTGAAATCGGGGGATGGGGGATGGGAAGGGCGGCCGAAATAGGTTCTCGAACGGCGTGTGGCCCTGGCGTCGGTCTCGTTGCTTGGACCACGGACCACCGGGCCAATCCCACCGCCTCGGTGCCGAGGCGGAGGCGGTGGTGCCAGGCGATTGAGGTGGTTTGCTTCCCAGAACCCAGAACCCAGAACCCAGAACCCAGAACCCAGAACCCAGAACCCCTACAACCCCACGCGGAGGGCGAGGGCCGGGCCATCCGGCGTTGGGACGATCTGGAGCGACAGGTCCTCGCTCACGTCGAACCCGTCCAACTCGGCCGCGACGTAAGCGTCCAGTGCCTGGAGGGCGTAGACCAGACCGGTGATCACCACCGCGATGTCTCGGCTGGACCGCGCCGAGGTGCGTCTCTGCCGCAGCACGCTGGCGCTCAACTGCCCGGCTTCGATCCAGGCGTCCTCGAACCGCTCGAACTCGTTGGGCTCCTGCCCGGCCTCCTCGCGCTGCTGGTACAGAAAGGCATGACGGAAGAGGAGGTAGCGGTCGTGCTGATAGACGGCGTACACCCCGGCGCCAATCATCGCGCCGACGACGATGGGGACTTTGGCCGGTTCGCGGTTGTACGCCTGGCCCCAGCCGGGTACCAGCAGGGCCCGGCGGAGCGCGCCTCGGGGCGTCCGCGACGTGTCCGCCTCGGTGGTGTCCGAGACAACGAGCGAAGCGGGAGCGGGCGTCGCGAGGGAGTCCGGCACCTGTGCATGGACGCCGAGCGCAGCCCCGAGCATCACGAGCATCAGTCCCGCCCACCTCGGGACCGAGGCGGGGAGCGTCGATGGGGAGGCCACGTGTGAGCGCGCGAGGGGGCCCACGGCGAGCGCTACCCTCGCAGCGCCTCCACCACGCGCTCCAAGTCCTCGATGGAGTAGTACGCGATGGTGATGGCGCCTGCGCCGTCCGACGCGCGGTGGCGGATCTGGACCTGCGTCGCCAGCTTCTCTCGAAGGTCGCTCTCGAAGGTCTCGATCTGGAGGCGGTCGCGGGGCGAGAGGGCGGCCGGGCGGGCTGGGGTCGTCGGCTCGGCTGCCGGTTTCGCGGTGGCGTCCTCGTCGGCCTCACGGAGGGCACGCACGCGGCGTTCCACCTCGCGGACCGAGAGGCCGTCGTCGAGGATCTCGCGATGCAGGGCGAGCTGCTCGGCTTCATCGTCCACCGAGACGAGCATCTTCGCGTGGCCTGCCGTCACGGTGCCCTCGCGCAGGCTCGCCTGGACCCGAGGCGGCAGCTTGAGCAGACGGAGCGCATTCGCAACCGCCGGACGGCTCTTGGAGACCTTCTCGGCCACCTGCTCCTGCGTCAGTCCGACCTCCTCGATGAGGCGCTGGTACCCGAGCGCGACCTCAATGGGGTTGAGGTCCTCGCGCTGCACGTTCTCCACGATGGCCATTTCGAGGATCTCCTCGGTGGTGGCCTCGCGGACGTAGGCGGGGACGGCCTTGAGTCCGGCGCGGCGGCTCGCGCGGAGGCGGCGCTCACCTGAGATCAACTCGTACTGACCCCGTCCGAGCGAGCGGACCGTGAGCGGTTGCACCACGCCGAGTTGCGTGATGGAGTCCGCGAGTTGATCCAGGGCCTTCTCGTCGAAGTCCTTGCGGGGCTGATAGGGGTTCGGGCGTATGGCCTCGACATCGACATCGGCCACGCGGCCTGCGAGCCGCTGGCGTTCGTCGAAGTTGTACAGGCGCGACGGCGGGCGCGGGGGTCCATCTCCCGCGTCCGGATCAGCGGGCTGGGAGGGGAGCAGGGCGCTGAGGCCCTTGCCGAGAGCTGCTTTCTTGGCGGCCATGCGGAGTCAAGAGGTCCCGTCGGGACGGGAGGGGGTGGGGCCGCCAGACGAGGGGCCCGGGGTGGCGCGGGAGGGGAGGTGGAGACGACCGCCCTCGGGAGTGTGCCCGTTGGATGGGGCGGGCGGCGGCGTCTGGGGATGGGGAAGCGGCCGTCCGAGCGAGGGCGTCGGAGGGGCGGTGGGCAGAGGGGTCGAGCCGTCGCCTCCAGGCGCCTCCATGGGGGTCTCCCGGGCGGGTGCATCCGACGAGGACACGGGAGCCGGGGGGGGCACCGAGGCGGGGGGCGGTTCCGGCGTCGGCGGAGCGGGAGACGGCTGTGATCGGGGTGCCGTCGCGAGGGAGACGGGCGGGGCGTGGCGGTCGGCCGGTTCCGCCTCGGGCGGGGCCTGGAGGAACCGCGCGTTGTTGCGGATCACCTCGGAGGCGAGCGCCATGTAGTTCTTCGTTCCCGTCGAGACCACGTCGTAGAGAAGGACCGGCTTGCCGAAGCTCGGCGCCTCGCTCACGCGCACGTTCCGCTGGATGACGGCCTGAAAGACGCGGTCGCCGAAGTAGCGCCGCACCTCGGCGGCGACCTGGTTGCTGAGCCGGAGGCGCCCGTCGAACATCGTCAGCAGCACGCCCTCGATCTCCAGATCCGGGTTGAGGTGCTGGCGGACGATCTTGATGGTGTTGAGCAGCTGCCCGAGCCCTTCGAGTGCGAAGTACTCCGTCTGGACGGGGATCAGAACCGAGTCGCTGGCGGTGAGTGCGTTGAGCGTGAGCAGGCCCAGGCTCGGCGGGCAGTCGATGACGATGAAGTGGTACTTCTGACGGGCCTGCCGGAGGGCCTTCTTGAGCACCTGCTCGCGCTCGTAGAGGTCGATCATCTCGATCTCGGCGCCCACGAGGTTGATGTGGCTCGGCACGAGATCGAGGAACGGCATCTCCGTCGGGAGGGCCGCCTGTTCCACACCGACGCCGCCCATCAGGACCTCGTACACCGAGGAGGCGACCGTCCGGCTGTCCACCCCGAGGCTGGACGTGCCGTTGGCCTGCGGGTCGGTGTCGAGGAGGAGCGTGGGGTGCTCCATCGCGGCGAGCGACGCGGCGAGGTTCACCGCCGTCGTCGTCTTGCCGACGCCGCCTTTCTGGTTCGCGATCGCGATGACCTTGCCCATGGGGCGAGCGCGGAGGTCGTGGGGCCGGGCGGTGCGAGCGAGGCCCGGCGGTGGGAGAGATCGGGAGCGGCCACGGGTCCCGCGAGGGAACGGGTTGGGCGGCTGGCCTCGAATATAGTCCGGCGTCCGGCTCTCACGAGAACGGATGCGCGCACGAAACCGCGCGGGAGTGACGAACTGGCGTCAGGCCTCGCTCGTCTTGTTGTGCCCGGCCCGCCTCGGTGTCCTGCACAGCCCGCCTCGGTGGGGCTCCCGGATCGCCTCGGCACCGAGGCGGGCCATCCGAGCCGACGACGAAGTGGCGCGAGGCGAGCCCAAGCGTTTGCTTCCAGCCCCCAGCCCCCAGCCCCCAGCCCCCAGCCCCCAGCCCGTGCCTCGCCGCTTCGTCTTGCCCCGCGATTCGTCCGACGCCGCCACCAAGGCGGGCGGACCCGTCGCGCTCCGGCCGGACCTCCAGATCGACTACGCGGCGGATCTCAACCCCCAGCAACTCGCCGCCGCGACGGCCTCCGGTGGCCCGACGCTCATCGTCGCGGGGGCGGGCACGGGCAAAACGCGGACGCTCGTCTACCGCGTGGCGTACCTCGTGGAGACGGGCGTGCCGCCGGATTGCATCGCGTTGTTGACCTTCACGCGGCGTGCCGCGCGCGAGATGCTCACCCGCGCGGCGCACCTCCTGGACGGACGCTGCGAGACGGTCCGAGGCGGCACGTTCCACGCCTTCTGCGTCGAGGTGCTGCGACGCCACGGTGAGGCCATCGGCGTGCCGCGTCGGTTCACGATTCTCGACCAGGCGGACGCGGCCGACGTGATCGACCTCATCCGCACGGAACGCGGCCTGGACTCTCGTCAGCGGCGCTTCCCGAAGAAGCGCACCATCCAGCGGATCCTGAGCAGCGCGGCTAACCGGGGCTTGAGCGTGGAGGAGGTCCTGGAGGACGAGCATCCCCACTACCGCCGTCACGCCGACGCCCTCGCTGATCTCGCGGCCGCCTTTCGCGAGACCAAGCGCCGGTACGGCCTCGCGGACTACGACGACCTCCTCGGTCTCACCCTTCAGCTTCTCGCCTCACGCGAGGCCATCCGGCAGCAGGTCGCCGGGAGGCTCCAGCACGTCCTCGTGGACGAATACCAGGATGTCAACCACGTCCAGGCGTCGCTCGTGTCGCACCTCGCGAGTGTCCACGGCAACGTCACGGCCGTCGGGGACGACGCGCAGAGCATCTACCGCTTCCGAGGGGCAGACGTGGGGCACATCCTCGCCTTTCCGGATCAGTTCCCGGGCGCGCGGGTGCTCAAGCTGGAAGAGAACTACCGCTCCACGCAGCCCATCCTGAACGTCGCGAATGCGGTGCTTGAGGGCGCCTCGCGCCAGTACGACAAGCGGCTCTTCACCCGGAAGGAGGGCGGTGACGTGCCCGGTCTCGTGGCGTGTCCGGACGAGGACTGGCAGAGCCGGTTCGTGTGCGAGGTGGTGCTCGGCAACCGCGAGGCGGGCGTGGCGCTCGCGCGGCAGGCGGTCCTGTTCCGGGCCTCGTGGGCGTCGTACGCGCTGGAAGCCGAACTGACGCGCCGCCAGATTCCCTTCGTGAAGGTGGGCGGTCTGAAGCTCGCCGAGGCGGCCCACGTGAAGGACCTCGTGGCCCACCTCCGCGTGGCAGAGAACCCGGCCGATGCCGTCGCCTGGAATCGGGCACTGCTGCTGCTGGAGGGCGTCGGGCCGAGGACGGTGCGGAAGGTGCTGGACGGCATCCAGGCCGAGCGCGAGGCCG
>JBCCPW010000030.1:0-14422 GCA_039024735.1 Bacteroidota bacterium | reverse complement strand
GGACGAGAATGAACTGTCGGTTCGGCATCACGAACTTGACCCGGCCGAGGGCGCCGAGCGGGCCGCCGCGCTGGACGATCCGGTACGTGCCGGGCCTCGCGCGGGACCAGTCCACCCGGCGCGGGTCCAGCTTCCGGCCTCGCCGGTAGACATCGAAGCCGCGCTCGTAGAGGCTCTGGCCGCCGTCCTCGCGCGCTTGCGGGATGATCTCGCGACGGAGGATGGTGGGCGTGGGCGTCCACGTGGGGAAGAACGAGACCGACCGGATGGGATCGGAGATGACCGGGGTCTGCCAGTCCGGCTCGGTCTGCCCGATGGTGGCCTGCATGTCGAGGACGACCTGGCCGCTGTCCCGCACGACGAGCCGGGTGGCGGGCACGTTGACGAGCACGTGCTCCGCCTCGAACTCAGCCGGGAGCCACCGCCACCGCTCCAGGTTGAGCCGTAGCAGCGCCACCTCGTGGGAGTTCACCGACACCGAGGTGGGATCGGGCCACGCGGCCCGTTCTCCCGAACGCCGCACCGAGGCGGGCTGGATGGCCTCGTGGTTCAGAAGGAAGTGACGGGCCAGCTCGCGCCGGAGCGCGTGGTACTCGGGGTGGGTGGGTTGGAGCGCGTCGAGGCTCGCGAGGAGAGTGGAGGCCGGATCCTCCGCCTCGGTGGCGCGCCGGAGCAGGTCGGCGGGGTTAGTCGCGCGGCGGCGCTTGGCCTCGCGAGTCAGGAACCAGTGGCCGTCGTGAATCGCTTCAGGATCGACGCGGCGACCCGCGAGGGCGTCCCCGAGCCGGAGCAGGGCGTCCGTCACCACGGCATCGCGCCGAAGCGGGTCGTCCATCGCGCGAAGCTGGCGACGGTCGTCGGACCGTGTCTCGTGAGGCAGGAGCCCGTCGGCGCGGGCGCCGTCGAGACGGGCATCGAGGCGGGCGAGGTCGGCGCGAGACCAGAGGGGTGCGTGGTCGCGTGCGGCGTAGAGACCGGCCGTGGCGGGGTGCCAGTCGCCGGAGGCCAGAATCCCGAGGAGGGACGCGTCCGATGCCGCCTCGGTGGCTGCCGGGCCTTGCGCGAGCGCGGCGAGGGGCGCAAGGGAAAGCAGGAGGGCGAGGAAGCGGGTGCGCACGGAGCTAGAGCGTGAGGCCGAGGGCGTCGGCGAGGATGGCATCGCGGCGGTACACGTCGGCGGGGAGGTGGACGGTTCCGTCGGCATCCGGCCACGCCGTGAAGTAGAGGAGATGGACGGGGAGGACGCCCTCCACCTCGACGGTTTCCGTCCGCCACGGACCAGAGAATCGCGAGTCGACCTCCTCGGCGTCCCAGCCGTTCGTGCGCGTCAGGAGCGCCGTCGCGAAGTCGCGAGGGTCGGCCGCGCGGACGCACCCGTGGGAGAGCGCGCGGTACGTGCGGCGGAAGCCCCGCTTCGCGTTCGTGTCGTGGATGTAGACGAAGTGGTCGTTCGGGAACATGAACTTGGCCCGGCCCATCGCGTTGCCGGGGCCGGGCGGCTGCGTGCGTCCGGGGATCACGCGGCCGTACTGCTCGCGCTGGATGGACGCGGGCAGGATCCAAGGGGGGCTGAAGACGATGGTCTCCATCGTGTCGGTGAACACGGGCGTCTGCCAGCGCCCTGGCTTCCCGACGACCACTTTCATGTCGAACACGTCGCGTCCGTCCTCACGGATCCAGAGGTGGTACGAGGGCACGTTGACCACCACGTGCCGCTCGCCGAGGTCGCGCGGGAGCCACCGCCAGCGCTCCATGTTGAGGCGAAGGAGGTCAGCCGAGACGGAGTCAGGTCCGGTGCCTGCGATCTGGCGCGCGAGGGCGTCGCGGAGGTGCCGGTAGCCTGCGTGGGGTGGCGCGAGGCTGTCGAGCCACGCACCGAGGCGGTCGGAGTCGGACAGCGCCTCGGTGAGTTCGTTTGGGATGGCGCGAGGCGTTCGGGCGTCCATCCACATCGCGCCGTAGAGCGCCTCGGGATCGGTGCGGGCGCCCGCGAGGTCATCGGCGAGGCGGAAGAGCGCATCCGTGAGGGCGAGGTCCAGGTCGGCCGCGAGGGTGTCCGCCTCGGGCCGATCCTCGCGAGGATCGCGTGCGTCGAGGGCGCGAACGGCAGCGGTCAGCGCACCGAGGCGGTAGCTCTCCGGGTCGAGCCCGTCGAGGTCCGACCGGCGAATCGTGTGAAGGACGGTGTCGCGCGAGGTGCGGTCGGTCCACACGCGGATCAGGTCCCGGGCGCGATAGAACGGTGCCACCTCGGGGTGGAGCACGATGCGTTCTCCGTCCAGCCAGACGGCCGCCTCGGTGCCCAGGCGGGAGGTGCGGAGCGCGGCAGCGCTCACCGGATCGAGGCGGTCCGGGTCGAGCGTGGCGAGGGAATCCACGAGGGTCGAGTCCGCGCCCACGCGCATCGCGAGGCCCACCCGGACGGGATCGGCGGTCGGGCCGGAGAACGCAACGGTGAGCAGGCCCGCGAGAGCGGCGAGGAACAGGAGTCCGCCGGTTGGAACCAGAAGCGGCCTCCGTCGGAGAATCTGACGCATGGGGGGAAGCGCAGGCCCAGCGGGACGATGCCCCCTTCGGCTTCGCCCCAAGTATACCTTCCGCGCGTCATTCCCGAGGGGGCCGTCCGTTCCATTCGGGGTGCCCGTTCGGCCGATCCTCCGCTGATGTCCCGCATCTTGCTCCCGTTCGACCCCGCGCGCGACGGGTTCTCGTTTTCCAACTCCTTCGCCTGGACCGAGGCGGATCTCGCGCATCTCACGCGGCGGCTTCGGCCGGTGTCGTCGGCGGCGGTGGCTCTCGTCGGGGCGGGGGCGGGGCGCATGTCGGGGCGTGCCTCGGTGGGGACAGTGGCGGGCGGCGTGCTCGGTGGCATCGGGGCAGCCGACGGGCTCGTGCGGACCCTCGCACGCCAGTGGCCGACGTTCGGCCTGTGCGGCGGGATGGCTCTGGCCGCAGTGGAACGATGGGAGGCGAAGAGCCCCACGCCTGCCTCGGCGTTGGAGAAAGACGCCGTCCGGCCGCTCCTCCGGCGGCGGCAGGCCGAAACGCTCCGGCGCTCCCTCGGTCGGTTCGGGCGGGAGTGGGCGCTCGCGCGATGGGACGGGACGGAGCATCCGCCGCTGGGAGCCGCGCTCGTGCAAGAGGTTCGCCTCGCGGAGCACCGCCTCGGTGCCGGGCACCCCGTGATTCTGGGGCTGGTGGGCGACGCGCCGGACCCGTTCGCGAATCATCAGGTCGTCGCGTTCGGCATCGAGAGGGGAGAGGGGCCCGCTGAGGCGACGTTCAGCGTGTACGATCCCAACGCGCCGGGCGTGACACGGCACGTCCGCACGGGGCTTGCGCCTCACGACCCCCGCCGGACGGCGATCACCACCGATCTCCCGACCGGCCGCCGCGCCTCGGGCCGCTGCCACCTGTCGACCCGGCCGGGGTGGCTCGCGAGTGTGTTCGTCGTGATGTGACCTGTTCCGCATCGCGTCGCCCGCCTCGGTGCCACCGAGGCGGGACGGGTGAGAGGAGGAACGCAGGCGTAGGTTCGGACGCCGATTCTGTCATGTCTCTCTTCCCCGACTCGCCGACCGAACTGGACGAACGCCGTGCCCTCGTGGCGCTCGCGGCCGTGCCGGGCGTCGGATCGGGCCGTGCCCGCGCGCTGCTGGCGTCGTTTGGGAGCGCCGCCGAGGTGTTCGCGGCCCCCGAGGCACGGCTCGCCCGCGTGGACGGCATCGGGAAGCAGACGGCCCGCGCCATCGCGCGTGCGGACCCGTGGGCGCACGCCGACCGACAGATCCAGCGCGCCGAGGCGCTCGGCGCCTCGCTCGTGACCCTCGCGGAGCCGACCTACCCGGAGCGGCTTCGCCACATCTACGATCCGCCCCCGTTCCTCTGGGTGCGCGGCGAGGTCCTGCCCCGCGATGCCCGAGCGGTCGCCGTGGTGGGCACGCGCAAAGCGAGCGACACCGGGCGTCGCGCGGCGCGAACTCTCGGTCGCGATCTCGCCGAGGCGGGGGTGACCGTGGTCAGCGGCCTCGCCTACGGCATCGACGTGGAGGCGCACCGAGGCGCTCTGGAGGTCGGGGGGCGGACCATCGCGGTCCTCGGCTCGGGCGTGGACCGGATCTATCCCTCGCGCCACGCGCGCGAGGTGGAGCGCATCCTCTCCGGCCATCTCGGCGCGGTCGTGAGCGAGTTCGCCCTCGGCACCGCGCCCGACGCAGGCAACTTCCCGCGCCGCAACCGCATCATCGCGGGCCTCTCCGTCGCGACGGTCGTCGCCGAGGCGCGGGTCTCCGGTGGCGCGCTGCTGACGGCGATGATGGCGCTGGAGCAGAACCGCGAGGTCTATGCGTTTCCCACCAGCGTGTTTTCCGAGGCGCAGGGCACCAACCGGCTCATCCGCCGGGGCTTCGCGGCCCTCGCCACCTCCGCTGCCGACATCCTCGACGATCTCGCGCCGATCCTGCCCGTCGCCGTCACCGAGGCGGGCGATGCGCCCCAGGCAGCCCCCGCCTCGGTGGATCTGCCGAGTGATCTGTCCTCCGACGAGCGTCGTCTGCTGGATGCCCTGACCCACGAGCCGCGTCCGCTCGATTCAGTCTGCGCGGACGCGGCGCTCGACCCGTCCACGGCGTTGGTGTACCTCCTGCAGTTGGAGTTCCGTGGGCTTGTCCGCCAACTCGCGGGTAAACAGTTTGCCAGGGGCTAGATCGGCCCGCATCGACGGGTCTCGTCACCGAGGCGGGAGCGTGGCGATGTGCGAGAAGTCCCCGCGAGACCCGACAGGGCGCGTCGCATACCCTTGCCGGATCCCGTGATATCGCCGACCTTTCGTGTTGTACCTGCCACCTCGCGCTCCCGACCAGGCTCCGCTCTCGCACCTCGTGCTCCCATGACCTGGATCCTTTCGCGGATGTGCGCCCTCTCGGCCGCCCTTGCGTTCATCGCTGCGCCTCAGGCGCAGACCGTCGTCAAGTATGGCGCGGACTTCCTCGGAGCGGGGGTCGGCGCTCGCGCGCTCGGCATGGGGGGCGCCTACGTCGCGCACGCGGACGACGTAACGGCCGGCTATTGTAATGCGTCCGGCCTGAGCGCCGTGCAGTACCCCGAAGGCGCGTACATGCACACCGAACGGTTCGGCGGACTCGTCGCCTTCGATTACGGCGCCGTCGCGTGGCCACTCTCCGGCCGGTCCACCCTCGCGGTCTCGTTCGTGCGCAGCGGCGTGGACGACATCGCGAGCACCCTCCGGGCCTTCAACCCAGAGACGGGGCTTCCGAACCCGAATGCGGAGGACCAGATCGAGTTCTTTTCCGCTGCGGACAATGCGCTCTACGTCTCCTTCGCGAGGCAGATGAGCGAGACGTGGACGGCGGGTGCGAGCGTCAAGGCGGTGCGCCGGGGCATCGGAGATTTCGCGAGCGCGTGGGGCTACTCTCTGGACGTAAGCGCGCAGGCCCAGTTCGGACGGTTCCGCCTCGGTGCCAACCTCCAGGATGTGACGACGATGGTGCAGGCCTGGAGCGTGGACGAGGAGTCGTTCGCGGAGTTCGAAGAGACCTTCCAGCAGGACGCGCCCGTGGGCCTGACGGAGATCGTGCCGCCCGTCGCCCGCCTCGGTGCGGCCACACAGCTTCCACTCACGGACGACATCGGCGTGACCCTCGCGACCGATCTCGACCTCGGCTTCGACGGCCAGAGCGCCAACGTGATTGACGCGGGCGGCCTCTCGTTCCGGCCCCGCCTCGGTGGCGAGGTGGACTACCGAGGCGTGGTGGCCTTCCGAGCGGGCCTCTCCGACGTGACGACGAGCGAGCGTTTCGGCACACAGGTCACGCCGTCCGTGGGCGTGGGCCTTAACGTGGGGCGCTTCGACGTGGACTACGGATTCGGTGACTTCGCGGGCATCCAGGGCGACCTGGGCGTCTCGCACCGGGTCTCGCTGCGGTACACGCTGCGGTCGTCGCGCTTCGCGCGCCAGTCCGAGTAGCACCGCCTCGGTAACGAGGCGGAGGGGGTCCCGGCGCGAGGCGGTACCTTGCGGTGCCCTCGCCTCCGCCTGCCGTGAACCGAGACGACTCCTTCGCCCTCCTGGTCAGCCTCGGTGTCCACGCGCTGCTCTTGCTCCTGTTCGTCACCGTCGCTCTGGACTCGCGGCAGGAATTGGAGTCGCCCGCGCCCCGGTTCGTGGAAGTGGAGTTCGCCCAGGTCCCGATCCGCCCGGTGCTGGCGGGGCCGACGCAGCGCGCCGAGGCGGGAGAGCGGTCGGCGCAGCGGCAGAGCCTGGAGCCCGAACGCCCCGCCCCGCCCGCCACGACCCCGGTCCGGCCGCCCGAGCGCCCACGTCCAACCCCGCCTCGGGAGACGCCGCCGATTCCGCGTTCGTCGCCTCAGCCGGAGGCTCCGCCGCAGCGCCCGAGCCCGCCGTCGCGCCAGACGCAGCCTGAGCCCGACCCGACGCCTCCGCAGCAGCCCGAGCCCTCGCAGGGGACGGGCGTGGGAGGAGAGGGGACGAGGGACGGCCGTGCCGACACGGGCACCCGCGAGGGATCCGGCGGCGACGCGCCGGTGGAAGTCAGCTTCGGGAGCGGGACTCGCGGCTACTCCTGCAACGCCTCCAGCATCCCGCCTGCGCCACAAGGCGGTGGGCGCATCCAACTCCGGCTCACATTCAACTCGGGCGGTCGCCTCGTGCGCGTGAGCGCTGCCGGACGGCGGGACACCGCGCTCGAAAACCACATCGAGCGGTACCTCCGCTGCTCGGCGGATCGCATCGGGAGCGGCGCCGGTAACCAGTCCATCGTCGCCACGTTTACGGTCCGATAGATCCGCCTCGGTACCGATGCGGTAGGTACCGAGGCGGGGTCATCGCGCGAGACTGCGGATCTCCTCGCGAGCGGCGGTTGCCAACGCGCGAGACATCAGACGCGTCGGTGTCCGTGCGCCTGCGAACACGTCCGCCACGGCGTGCAGCAGACCGAAGCCGACCGACCGCTGCGGCGTGAGCAGGTACAGCGGCTCCCACGCGTGTGGCTCGAACTTGGCCTTGAAGCGCTCCAACCCTTCGAAGTTGTAAAACCGACGGGCGTGCGCCCGCATCCATGCTAGAAGCGCCCGGACGTGCCGAGGCGGGGCCGGATCTGAGAGCGGGGCGTGGGTGGAGAGCGGGGCCATCCCGAGCGTAAGGAGATCCGCCTCGGTGGAGGCGAGGAACGCCGCGTTGAGCAGGAGCGCGGCGGTTCCGTTGGGCGCGGCGGGCGATTGGAGGATCCACTCCACGAAGACGCCTCGGCGAGCCGGGATCGGCGCGAGCACGAGGTATCCGACGATCTCCTCTTCCTGCCATGCGACGAGAAACCGGCGAGGCCCCGGCGAGGAGAGCACCTCGGTCTCGACCAGAAACTGAAGCGGCGGGAGTCCGCGTCGCGCCAGCCACGCCTGCCGGACGGGTTCCAGACTCGTCGCTCGCGAGCTCTCGTGCTCCGTCACCGTCACGCCCTTGTTGCGTGCGCGATGGATCTGTGCCCGGAGCGAGGCCTTCCGCGCGAGAATCCCCGGCCAGTCCGCCGGGCGCCACACCGGCTGCGCGCCGATGGCGAGCGATGTGCCCGACCACTCGCGCCGGAACCGGTCACTTGCGCCGAACCACGCCGCGCTCGCGCCCGAATCGCGGGCCGCCTCGGTGAATCCGTCCGCGATGGCACCGAGGCGGGCGGGATCTCCCACCGGTTCGCCCGCCGCCAGCCAGACGCGAGGACCACCCGGCCGTGTCCGCCCGATGCCGTACGCCACGAGGGCATTGTCTGTCCTCCAGCGGCGCAGGCCGGGATTCAACGCCTGGACCGCCGCCGCATTCCACCCCCAGCGCCCGACGATCTGCGCCTCGGTCACAACTGAACGCTTGCCCCGAATCGCGCGAAAAGCCGGTCGGGTCCCGGGTCCCACGATTGCCAGTCCACGACGAGCCGAGCCATGAGGCTGTTCACGGGCTCGAACCGCACGTCGAGCGAGGCGCCCGGCCCCTCGAACACATCCCCCGACAGAAACACCTTGGTGAAGGGCGACGGCTGGGTGCCATCGCGCACGTCGCCGCCGATCTGGAGCGTCTCTCCCGTCTCGGGGTCGGTCGGATTCTCGCCGCGCCGCGCGTAGCGGACAAGGCCCCGCGCGCGCACCCCGCCGGGCAGCCACGCCCGCACGCCCGCGATCCACTGATCGGCATTCGGCCCGAGAGGATGCCCGAGGCTGAAGCCGTTGTGCGTGAACGAGTTGTAGAACGACCCCTCCGACGAGAACCGGTGCGTGTACACGTAGGGCTCGATGCGCGTGTACTCGCCGAAGACCGTCGCGCCGGGAATCAGACCGCCGATGCTCGCGCCCGCCTGCACCGCCCACTTGTTGTTGTTGTTCTCCGCCTCCCCGATGCGCGAGAAGTTGAGGTCGTCCGCCAGGTACGTACCGTAGACCTCCACCCCCCGGATGGGCTGCGCGACGGCATCGAGCGCGAAGAGCGAGTTGTCCCGGTCCCATAGGGCGTGCTCGGCGGGTTTGATAGGGAACAGCGGGTTGAGATACGCGAGTTCCGGCCCGCGCAGGCCGTAGACCACCGCCTCGGTGAAGCCGACCTGGAGGCGAGGCAAGCGTCCTTCGAGACGATGAAGCGCTAGGTATCGCTCGGGTCCCACGAGGCCGAACGTGGTGCCGTCGTCCACGAGCTGCGACTGGTCTGAGAGAGCGCCGTGGACGAACTGGTACCGAACCGGCCCCGTCTCGAACCCAGCCCTCAAGAATGGGAAGTAGTCCGGAGCACTGGACAGGATCAGCGGCTCCGCGACGGACGGACCGATCCGCAGGCGCTCGTTGGCAATCTCAGCCGAGAACGGGCCGCTCCGCACCCGCACCGAGGCGGACGACCGGTCGAACGAGCCCGGCGGCACGTCCGCAAATCCGATGTAGTAGAGCGACGCGATCTCGGGGTCGGCGCGAAGAACGCGCGTGTCTCCCGTCACCTGAAGCCCATTGAATGTCCCCGAGTACACGCCGATGACATCGCGCCAGTGACCCGAGAGCACCAACTCGGGCAGCAGCGCGGCTCCCGAGGCGGAGGCGAGTGGGTCGCCCACCTCGGTGGGGCCATCGGAGGAGCGGGCTTGAGCGCCTGCTCGCGCGAGGACGCGGATCTCACCTTGATCTGCGCGCGAGAAGGCGAGAAACCGTTCGGCACCGAGGTCGAGCCGGTTCGACTCGCCATCTCCCACCCACGCATGGACATCGGAGAGACCGGGCGACAGTTCGCGCCGGAAAGCGTCGAGCCAGCGTCGGCCGCCGGGCCCGAGGGCCTCACGTCGAGTGTCCAGGGAGTCGAGATGCCGCTGTACCTCGGCACGCCCGAGTGGCAAGACCTCGTGGGCGTACTCGGGAAGCTGGCCAGATGCTCGCGCATCGAGCAGGAACTCGTAGACGGGATGCTCCGCCGGGATCACCTCGGGCTGAGCGTGGACAGATCCTGCCACGCACACGGCGAGGGCGGAACACAAGCAGAGGACACGGAACGACATGCCGCGAAGCTAGAGATGTCGGCCTGTGTCCGTGTGAACCGGTCAAGGGCACTTCGCGAGGCTGGGCTTGTGAGTGGGGCGACACGAGATGTCTGAACGCGTCTCCGAAGACCTCCTGTGCACCGAGGCGGAGAACCGACCGCCGCCGCGCCTCCTCGGCGGTCTGCAGTCAGCCGTCAGCGGGCCTTCGGGACACAAGCAGCACACATTGCTTCCAGCGAACCTGTATGACAGGCTCCCAATCGTGAGACTCGTGATGGCGAGGGAGTAGGGCGGAGAGTCACGCTCCACGAGTCACGCAAGGGCGACGACTCGAGTCGATCCGTTCTGCTCGCAGTCTCAGAGCACCGGGGCATCCGGGAGTGCCCTGCTTGCGGATGCGACGGGGTCTCTCTACTTTCCTGACGGCCCCCCACACACGCCCCCACCGCCGAGACACCTTCGCTACGCTCTCCTTCGTCGCGTCTTTCTGTGTCTCCACGCGCTGAGCGATTCGCTCTCTTTGTCGCCGATGCCGTGGCGCTCGGGCTCGCGTGGGTAGTCTTCCGGGTGGCCTGTGCGCATTGGGGATGGATGGCGACGACGGGCTCGTGGGCCTCGGTGACGGGACGAGGGGTCGTACTGGCCGTGGGATGGGTGCTTCTCTTCGCCTTTGCGGGCTTGTACGCGGATCGATACGGGCGAGGTCGCTTCGACGAGATGGTGACGTTGCTGAAGGTGGTCACCTTTGGCTCACTCGTTCTATTTTTTGGCTACTACCTGGACCGGCTCTCGCCCGGAAGTGTGCGGCAGGCGGTGGGGCTGTACGGTGGAGCCGTGTTCGTGCTGGTCGGTAGCGCCCGCCTCGGTGTGCGAGCGGTGCAGAAAGCCCTGGTGCTCCGAGGGCACGGTCTCCATCGCGCCATCGTGGTGGGCTGGGGCGAGCGAGTGGAGACCCTCTACCACGACCTTGCGCGATATCCGGCGGCGGGCATCGAACTCGTCGGGGCGGTCCGCCTCGCCCACGCCGAGGCGTCGGTGGCGACTCTCGCACTTGCCGATGGCGACGGGGGCCTCGGCGATCCCGCAGAGATTCGCGTGGTGCCGACCGGCGATGCGCTCCCGGACGGGACCGTTGAGGTGACTGCCACGGGTGCTCCCTCTCACGGCATCGCGGAACTCCCGAGCCTGATCGACGACCTGGGGGTGCAGGACGTGCTCATCGCGCTGGGCTCCGACGACACCGAGACGCTGGACGAGGTCCTCCGCGTCTGTGACGGTAAACCAGTCTCGCTGAAGCTCGTGCCCGATTTCTACGCCGCCGTGGGCGGCATGGCGCGGACGGAACACCTCTACGGCCTGCCGCTCATTGAGGTCTTTCCGGAGCCCATCCCGGCGTGGGAGAAGGGGACGAAGCGGATCGCGGACCTCGTCGCGAGTGCGACCGTCCTCACGCTCGGGGCACCGCTCTGGTTCGTGCTCGGGGTGCTTGTCCGCGCGACAAGCCCGGGACCCGCGATCTACCGCCAGACCCGTGTTGGGAAGGGCGGCAAGCCGTTCACGATCCACAAGTTCCGGACGATGGTAGACGGTGCCGAGCGCGAGACCGGGCCGGTCTGGGCGTCCTCGAACGATGCCCGCGTGACCCCGCTCGGCCGCTGGCTCCGCAAGACCCGCTTGGACGAGGTGCCGCAGTTCTGGGACGTCTTCCGGGGCGAGATGAGCCTCGTGGGGCCCCGTCCCGAGCGACCCCACTTCGTGGAGCGCCTATCGGACCGGATTCCGCTCTACAGCCGTCGTCACAGGGTGCAGCCCGGCATCACCGGTCTGGCACAGGTGAAGCGCGGCTACGACACCGACCTCGACGACGTGCGCCAGAAGCTCAAGTACGACCTGTTCTACATCGAGAACCTGAGCCTCCAGATGGACGCGAAGATTCTGCTGCAGACCGTACGGACGACCCTCCTCGGGAAGGGGCAGTAGCTGGCGCCCGCCTCGGTGCTGAGGTGCACATGACGCGAGGGCCGAGGCGGAGCGGTATCGAGTGGCGGCATCCAACGGCCCGCCTCGGTGCCGAGGCGGGAACCGCCGGGGTCAGGGGATCGCCTTCCACTGCGGCGTCTGCCGCGCAAGCACCGAGGCGGGATCGATCTCGGGCGACAGCACAGCCTCCGAGACGCGCTCCATCCGGGCGCCCTGCGAGCCCTTGACGAGGACGGCATCGCCCTCGCGAGGCCAGTCGGTGACGCCCGACCGGATCTGCTCGGCAAGGTCCTGCGAGGCACCGACCGCTTCCACCCCGTCCACCTCGGGCGCGGCTTGCGTCATCAAGCTTCCCACCGCGATGACGCGGTCTGCGCGCGACGCGGCATAGCGAAGCACCTCCACGTGTTGCTCCGCCTCGGTGGGGCCGAGTTCGAGCATGTCGCCGAGAACCGCGATGCGGCGGTCCGCGCCGAGTCCGGCCAGCACGTCGAGCGCGTTGCAGACGGCATCGGGCGAGGCGTTGTAGGTATCGTCGATGAGCGTGGAGCCGTTTCGCCCGTTGAGTTTCGCGAGGCGACCTTTCTCGGGCGTGATCTGCGCGAGGCCCCGGTTGATGGCGTCGTCGTCCATGCCGAGGGCGCGTCCGGCGCCGAGGGCTGCGAGCGCTGTCAGGATGGCGTGGTCGCCGAGGATGGGCAGGTCGGCCGTAACGAGCGAGGGACCGAGGCGGGCATCGTCGCTCCGGCCGAAGAGCAGCGTGGGCCCGTCGTGGAGGTCGGCCATCGCGCGGGTGCGCGGGTCGTCGGCGTTGAGGACCGCCGTTCCCGCCTCGGTGAGCGCGCGGACCAGCTCGGACTTCTCGCGCTGCACGCCGTCGATGCTCCCGAGGGTCTCGACGTGGACCGCCTTGACGTTCATGACGAGGGAGACGGTGGGCGGGAACGCGTCGCACAGCTCGTGCAGATCGCCGGGAAGCCTCGCGCCCATTTCCAGCACGAGGACGGTCTCGGGGGTGATCTCGCGGTTGAGCACCAGCAGCGACAGGCCGAGCGGCGTGTTCTTGTTGCCCTCACTGGCAACGACCGGAAACGCCTCGGAGAGGACGGCGTGCACGGCGGCTCGCGTCGTCGTCTTGCCGACAGAGCCCGTGATCGCGACGACCCGAGCGCCGGTGTTCTTGAGCTTGGCGTGCGCCGTCCGCACGAGGTGGTCCGTGGCGTTGTCCACGCGAATCACCTCGACGCCCTCGAGCGCGTCCACCTCCACCTCGGTGACGATCCCACTCGCGCCCTTCTCGATGGCCTGCGGGATGAAGCGATGCCCGTCGTGGACCTCGCCCCGGATGGCGACGTAGATCTCGCCGGGCTGGATCGTGCGGGTGTCGATGGAATACGTCGGCATGGGGCAGCCTCGGCACCGAGGCGAGAAGATCAACGGGAGGTCTTGATCGCGGCGTCGCGGACGTGTCGCGCCACGGCGAGCTGCACGAGGCGGTCCACGAGAGCTGCGATGTCCAGTCCACCGTGTGCCCACATCACGGGGTACATGCTCCGGGACGTGAACCCGGGGATCGTGTTGATCTCGTTGATGAGCACTTCGCCGTCGTCGCGGTAGAAACAGTCCACCCGGGCCATGCCCTCGCACCCCGTCGCGATGGCCGCCTGGACCGCGAGCGTGCGGATGCGCTCGGCTACCTCGGGCGGGAGGTCCGCCGGGACCTCCATCCGCGAGGCGTCCGGGTCCTCGTACTTGGCGTCGTACGTGTAGAACTGCGCCGTCGAGACGATCTCGCCGGGAGGAGAGGCCTCAGGCGTCTCGTTGCCGAGCACCGCGCACTCGATTTCGCGTCCGGAGATGGCGGTCTCCACGAGCACGGTGCGGTCGTACGCGAAGGCGTGCGCGAGGGCAGGCGCCAACTCCTCCTCGCGTTCCACCTTCGTCACGCCTACCGACGAGCCCGAGTTGGCGGGCTTGACGAACAGCACCGGGCCGAGCGCCTCGGTGAGCGCGGAAAAGTCCGCGTCGTCCCCGGGACGCAGGGTGCGCGAGGGGGCAACCGGGAGGCCCGCCGCCACGAGCAGTCGCTTCGTCACGTCCTTGTTCATGCACATCGCCGAGGCGAGCACATCCGGCCCGACGTACGGCAGACCGAGCGTCTGGATGAGGCCCTGAACACGACCGTCCTCGCCGTTCTGCCCGTGCAGCACGGGGAAGAGCACGTCGATGTCGAGCGCGTCCATCGCGTCGCCTCCTGCGACGAGCGTGCAGTCGTCCTGCATCGGCGCGAAGAGGAGCGGTCGGGCGCCGGGAGCAGGACCGAGAGCGAGATCGGCCGCCTCGGGCTCGGCGTGCCACTGGCCGTCCATCGCGATGTAGAGCGGCGTGACGCGATGGCTCTCGCGAAGGGCCTCCCGGACGGTGTGGGCGGACCGGATCGAGATCTCGTGCTCGGAGGAGACGCCTCCGTAAACGAGGCCGACGTGATGCTGAGGCATATGCGCGAGGACGGGCGCCCAAAGCTACGCGTCAGCCCCGCGGGTTCGCCCGCCTCGGTCATGCTCCGAGCGCACCGAGGCGGGCCGGGTGCCTACATGTTCGGCGCGTTGTAGTAGAACCGCTCGTGGACCACCTGGCCGTCCTCCCAGCGCTGCACGGCGACCTCCTCGATCGCCCGCCGACCCGCGCCTTTGAACGTCACGTCCGCGTACGTCTCGATCAGCGCGACGCCCGTCCCCGGCGCGGTCTCCGTCGCCGCGATGGCGCGGATGCCGCCGTCGTGCATCTCTTCGACGGACGACATCCACTCCTGGACGCGGCCCTTCTGGGTTTCCTTGCCGTGAAAGGTGTCGCCGGTTGCCTCCACGATCTCGATGTCGTCGTGGTAGTACGTGTCGATGGCGTCG